>JAUYSQ010000029.1 GCA_030696285.1 Sulfuricurvum sp.
GTGATCGTCCATCGTGTGATCAATGCTGAGCTGTCGCAATTCCCCCTCTTTTGTGAGGAGATAGATACGTGAGTCACCGAGATTGAGGGTATAAAGGTTCTCCCCTTCGATTACTGCGAGGCATAAGGTGGTTAACAGTTCAATTTTTTCGTATTGAGACATCGATTCTTTAAAAAGGAGACTGTTGATATGGCGGGTAAAGACCTCCATGGTTTTGAGAATATCCCATGCTTTTGGACGTGTTTTGAATTGATCGATAAAAAATTTAACGCATTGACGTGCGGCACTTCCTCCCCGCTTCGCACTTCCGACTCCATCGCACAGGACACTGACGAACAAGGTGTTGTCAATGATGGTGTAGGCACAGGCATCATCTCCCATACTGGAGGGTTTGGGGAGGATAAACTCGGACGATTGGAGTTGGAGCATAAAAAGCCTTATAACAAATTTACTATTTCGTCATTCCGTGCACCGACACGGAATCCAAAAATAATAAGAGAGTGGATACCGTATCAAGTACGGTATGACAGAGGGGAAATGGACTTTATATCTTCGCCCCTGAAGCAGCACCCCACGTGGTTCTCCAACGTGTTTTTACCAAACTAATTCCGCTCATAGCAATGAGCACCATGATACCAAAGATCAAGAATCCTGCTGTATAACCCTCATACGCCCCTTGAGACCATCCAAATGTTTTGATCAATGCTGTTCCCCCTAACCCGCCGGCTGCCCCGATAAGACCCGTCATAACACCGATATCTTTACCGAAACGCTGCGGCACGAGTTGGAATACCGAACCGTTTGCCATTCCGAGATTTGCCATGATGAGAAACATCACGACAATAGCGGCCCAAAATGGTAACGCGATAAACGCACTGATAACAGAAAGAACGACAATCATACCAAAAAAGATGTAAAGAGATTTGATTCCCCCCATCTTATCGGCTACCGCACCACCAACTGGACGGAGCATTGCCCCGGCAAAGATACAGAGCGCTCCGAAATATCCGGCGATAACTTTGACATTAGCCTCATCCATCACATCAATTCCAAATGCAGACATATCAGCTTGGTAGGTATTCATCAAATAGACTTTCATGTAGTTGGCAAATCCGATAAATCCACCAAAAGAGACCGCATAAAAGAGGTTGAACCACCAGGTATCGCGATCCCGCATCAGTTTCATATAATCGCGCAACTTTTTCGGATTGGGTTTGTATACGTTCGCGGGTGCGTCTTTAGCCATAAACGTATAGGCAAATAATACGATGGTAGAGAGAACTGCACCGACGAGAAACACCGACGGCCATCCCCAAAGCTCCGCGATTTTAGGGGCAAACAAAAAGTCGATTACAACACCGATATTTCCCGCACCGGCGATCCCGAGAACGGTTCCCTGTAAGCGTGGCGGATACCATTGACCCGCTTGCGGTAACGCAACCGCGAAGGATGCACCGGCAAATCCAAGTCCAAGTGCGACGAGAAGAAGCTGATTATAGGTAATTGTATCAGCACTGATATACGCTAAAAAGAGGGTTGCTATTACGATTATTTGTGACACGATAGCGGTCTTTTTCGGACCAAACTTGTCGACAAATACTCCCAAAACAATACGAAGCAATGCACCGGCAAGTACGGGAATGGCGAGCAGGGTTGCTTGCTGATCGTCATTCATAGTAAATCCGCGCAATGAGAGACTTTCCCCGATTTCAGTTGCGAGAGGTCCCAGCATTGTCCACATCATAAAGCTAAAATCAAAATACAAAAAGGCGGCAAACAGCGTCGGCCAGTGTCCCTCTTTTTTTAAATCTCCGAATTTCATACATCCTCCTATTAGGACTTTTTTATCCCAAAATAGTACTCTTTTGTGAGCTTCTTTTTATCCAATAATTGTCTATTTTTTAATCATATAGTTTTGTGTACGTTCATTAATGCTGTTGGGATATAATTTTGCAAATATAAAAGAGGAAAAAAAATGAAAAAAATATCATTAATAGTTACTGCTTTGGTTGTTAGTGCAACGATGCATGCGGGTGAAGTAGACGGTAGTGCCGTACTTGGAAGTATGCTAGGTGCAGGGGTAGGTTCGGCAGTAGGCTCTTCTGCCGGCGGTAAAGACGGTGCAATCATCGGCGGGGGAGTAGGTGGTGCTCTCGGTGCAGCTATAGGGAGTAAAAATCAGACGACACGGTCTGGAACAGGTGTAGTCGCGCAAGAGAGAATCATCACGCGTGATAGAGTGGTGTATGTGGATGAGCGTCATGATCATGGAAGACACAAGGGTCATCATAAAGATAAACACAGACATGGTCGCGATTAAGAGATACATTTTTTAACCATTTACGTACAATTTATGGATACAATTATTTCATAAAAGAGTAAAAGGGGGATTCATGCTGAGTGAATTTAAAAAGTTTCTTATTTCTGGAAATGTCGTCGATATGGCGGTCGGATTTATTTTCGGTGCGGCGTTTGCTACTGTGATTAAATCACTGGTGTCAAATATCATTATGCCCCCGGTGGGTTTGTTGATGGGCGGAGTTGACTTTTCATCCTTATTTATTGCATTGGACGGTAAAGAATATGCGTCGTTGAGCGCACTCGATGCAGCAGGAGCTCCGGCAATTAAGCTGGGAGTCTTTGCGAATGATGTTATTTCATTCACTATTCTAGGGTTTGTGATGTTTATGATGGTCAAAGCCTACAATAAGCTCAAAGCCACTGAACCTGCCGTTGAACCGGCTGCACCGACAACAAAAGTGTGCGGTGAGTGTGCGATGGCAATCCCCCTCGCGGCTAAAACGTGCCCTTATTGCAAAAGTGCGCAATAAAACTTCCCTTTTGAGGAAGTTTAGGCCGTAGCGTCTAAGATACTTCCGCCTAAAGAGGTGATTTTTTCATCGATCTTTTCCAGAGCTTTTTCTATTGTTTGGTAGGATATATCGGGAAGTTTTCCGCCCCACATTTTTTCTGCTTCATTAAATCCGCGAAGTATCCCTTCTCGTCCCGCTTTGAGTTTTTCGAGATCATCTCCCCCGCCGCTGAGGACAAAATCAGCAAGACGATTGGAGGTTTGAGTGACTCCGAAAAATCCTTCTTCGCTCACCAATACTTTGGCCTCATCGGGTGTCATATCTCTGATCGGTTTACCGGCATAGCCGATTGCCTCAAAGTCGATAGAGTCCAAAATACCGCGTATCTTTTTCATATCAAAAGGGGCACTTTGGGCTTCTAAATTATTAGCTGAATAGTTTTCAATCGTGAGACTGTATTCGACGAGATAGGCTTGGGTGAGAGTTTTAGCCGAAATCTCACCACTTTTTATTTTATCTTTAAAATCTTGGCTGTCTGTTTCGCTTAGCGTCACGCCGCTTTGAGCATAAGGATTGATTGATTGTGAGGTATTGATTTGCATTGAAAACTCCTTTTCTTTTGATACTAACTATATCGTCCAAATCATTCATGTCGTAAAGCGTCGATGGGATTGAGACGGGCTGCTTTTCGGGCAGGGAAATAGCCAAACACAATTCCGACAATCGTTGAGAAAAGAAAAGCAATGACAACGATCGAGGTGTTAAAAACAAACGGCAAATCAAAAAAGAGATTGATACCAACCCCGATACTGATCCCTAGCACCATACCGATTACCCCTCCCAGCGAAGAGAGAACGACCGCCTCGACCAAAAACTGAAGCAATACCTCCCTCTCCAATGCGCCGATGGCGAGCCGAATCCCGATTTCTCTCGTTCTCTCGGTAACGGAGACGAGCATAATGTTCATAATCCCGATTCCTCCGACAAGCAGACTGATTGCCGCTACCGCACCCAGTAAGATGGTGAGCATTTCGGTCGTAGAGGAGAGAGTCTGGACTACTTCGCGCAGATCCCGGACATTGAAATCGTCCTCATCTCCCATATGGATATGGCGGCGTTCACGCATCAGTGCGGTGATGGTGCTTTTGATATTCTCAATACCCGAAGCATTGTTGGCGGAGAGCATAATAACGGCGATCTCCTGATTTCCGCTGATACGGCGCTGAAACATCCGGATGGGAACGACGATGAGGTCATCTTGATCCATCCCGAACATCGAGGCTCCTTTAGGCTGAAGCAGACCGATCACTTGACACGAAAAATTTCCCAATCGGATAGAAGCATCAATCGGGTTTTGATCGTTGAAAAGCTCTTTGCGGATGGTTGCACCGATCACGCAAACCGCTTTTCCCCCTTGAAGCTCGGTAGGAGAGAACATTCGTCCCGATTCGAATACCCAATCTTTGACGGTAAAATAATCGTTATCGCTTCCATCGATCGAGGTGGAATAGTTTTGATTTCCATAGACTGCCTGGACCCCTTTGGATGCGACCGGGGCAATCCCTTTTAACCCTCCGATTTCACGACGAATGGCTATGATATCATTATGGGTAAAACGTTTGGCCGTAGCATCTGTCCCCTGCGGACCATGGCGGTCTTGTCCGGGACGGACGATGAGCATATTACTGCCGAGTTTGGAGATACTGTTTGTCACATACGCGGTGGTGGCATCCCCCAACATAACCATAGCGATGACCGAAGCTACCCCGATGACGATCCCCAATGTTGTGAGGATGGAACGCATCACACTTCGGCGGATTTCGCGCAAAGCGAGGATAAAAGCATTCCAGATCATGAATGATCCTTAGGCTCAGTGGTGTCGATCACCCCATCGCGAAAGTGAATAATCCGAGAAGCAAACGCGGCCATATCATTTTCATGGGTCACCATGATGACAGTAATTCCCTGATCTTTGTTAAACGATTTGAGCAGTTCCATTACTTCGATGCTTTTGGCGGTATCGAGATTTCCAGTGGGCTCATCCGCCAATAACACAAGGGGATTGGTGACGATAGCCCGGGCAATGGCGACCCGCTGCTGCTGTCCCCCTGAGAGTTCGCCTGGGGTATGATGGGCAACGTTTTCGAGTCCGACGCTGCGGAGTGCTTCCATCGCCATGGTTCGACGCTCGGATGCAGGAATTCCCCGATACAGTAAAGGCAGTTCAACATTTTCAATAGCAGACGTCTTGCCCAGCAGATTAAACCCTTGAAAGATAAACCCGATGTAGTTGCGCCGCAGCAGTGCCCGCTGATCTCGATTAAGCGCTCCGATGTCGATCCCCTGAAAGAGATAGTTCCCCTCACTGGGGACATCGAGGCATCCAATGATGTTCATCGCCGTTGATTTCCCTGATCCGCTAGGTCCCATGATGGCGACGAATTCACCTTGGTGTATTGTCAAATCCACGCCACGCAATGCGTAAGCGGTGGCATCTCCCTCTCCATAATACTTTTTAGTTCCTTTGAGCTCGATGACCGGTGTGTGAGACTCTTTCATGATTACTCTTCGATCCCTGTAATGAGACGATCACCGATTTTCAGCGATGAATCCAGTAGAACCGTAGAAATACCGTCGCTTTGTCCAACACGCACTTTGACATTGGTTGGAATTTTATTTTTTAATACCCAGACATGATCCCCTTTATCGTTGTTATCCTTGGCACGCTTCTTTTTCTCATCCTCATTCCCAGATGCGGGAGGGGTAAATCGTAATGCGGCATTCGGAACGACGGTAACGTGCTTAAGAGTGTCGATAATAATCGAAGCATTGGCAGTCATCCCCGGACGTAATAGAAGATCATTGTTTTGGACTTCTACGACGGCTTCATACGAGACGACACCGTTGACGACGGCGGAGTTTAGACGCAGCTGGGTGATTTTCCCTTCGAACTCACGACTGGGATACGCATCGACGCTAAAGATTGCTTTTTGGTTCTCTTTGACCCCACCGATGTCTGCTTCATCGACGCTGACGATTGCTTTCATCTTCGTCAGATCCTCCGCCAGCGTGAATAAAACGGGAGTTTGCATCGCGGCGACGACAGTTTGCCCCGGTTCGACTTTGCGGTTTAGGACGATACCCTCTATCGGAGAAACAACAACGGCTTTTTTAAGATTCTCTTCATCGGTTTTGAGCTGGGCCAAAGATTGAGCCACCTGTGCTTTGGCAGCGGCGAGTCCTGCTTTGGCTTGTTCTACCGCCGTTAGTGTCGATTGCATCTCTTTGCGTGAGGGGTAATTTCCCTGTGTCGATGCGTACATGCTCAGGGTACGATCATGTTCGATACGAGCGTTATCCAATACCGCTTTGGCACTTTGTTCATTGGCTTGAAACTTCATCCAATTGGCTTTGGAACTGGTGACAACGGCGTTAAGTTTGGTGGTATCTAACCGTGCCATCGGTTGGTTGATACTGACATGGTCGTTATAATCGACCAGAACCTCGCTGATGGTTCCGGATACTTCGATCCCGACATCGACGGTGTTCGTCGGCTCCAAATTACCGGTTGCCGAAACCGTGGTCGTGAGGTCTTGAATTTTGAGAGGAACGGTGATAAAGGTGACATCCTCTTGTGCGTTTTGTTTCATCCAATACGTTGCACCACCACCGATGACCAAGAGTACGAGAATCACACTAAATATTTTTTTCCATCGTTTCGGAGAGGGATTTTCCCCAATACCCAGCGTTTTTTCAATAGTCGTAGGGTTCATAGCGGTTCCTTTTGTGAATGGCGCATCATAAAGTGCAGTGTTGAGAGTTCGATTTGAATATTGATTTCATTGATTTTGATTTCGAGCTCTTCGATTGAGCGGGTATTTTGAAGGGTTTGTAAATCATAGCCCGCTTTGTATCCGGCATCAACCGCCGCTTTGGTCGCATTGATCAGTTCATTGTAAAATTTAAGATTTTCCTTTGTAATAGCGATAACGTGCTGATAACTCTCGATATGTGTAACCAATTGGTCGTATTGCGCATTCATCTGCCGTTTGATATCGGCGGTTTGTGCTTGCTGTTTTAGATAGGTGCTTTGCACTTCTTGGATACTTGCAGAGGCGTTATAGGTCAACGGCATCGTTAGTTGTAATCCCATATCATAGAAATTACCGTGATAATCGGCAAATTCCCGCGAATCGTAGCGTTGAACTCCGGCATCGGCAATGAAGGTCAGTTTGGGGAGATAGGAACTTTTGGTTTGTCCGTATTGCTGCGCGGTCGTCTGACTTAACGAGTCGGCATAGCGGATATTCCATCCTTCTAGTAAAAATTCATCTTTTTGTATCAAGGCGAAAGTGGGGAGGTTAATGGTATCGATGGAACGGTCGCTCAGTTTAGCCGCTTCGAGACGCTGTTGGGAAAGGGAAAATCGGAGGGCGGTGTTGTTTTTGAGCTCGCTGCTTTGATTCATTAATGCGTTATTGAGAAGGGTGATGTCGATATCTCCCGCTTCATACTGTTTGCGTTTGAGGAAAATCTCTATTTTGCTGTTTTTGAGTTTGATTTCACTTTGTTCCAAGATCAAGGCATTTTTTTTGTAGGTCAAAACGGCAGTGATAAGCTCCTGATGAATCCCCGCAATCTCCTTTTGCATCCCGATGGTATCGGCTTCTTTCTTGGCGTCTGCATAGCCGATTGCGTAGGTGATACCGCCGGAGCGAAAAACATCTTGTGCAATACCGACGGAGATGTTTTGGCGGGTGTCATGGGTTCCCGTTGAGGATTTTTCATAGACATTGGATGCTTTGAGGTTCAGTGGGGAGATCCAATCATAACGGAGTTTTTCATATCCTGCCTCGATTTGGTTTTGCTGCTGCTCATAGTAGCTCTGTTTTTCAGGGGAAAATAGGGATATATCTTCCCCGTAGATTGACGAAGCCAATAAAATAAATAGTAAAGTATTATGTATTTTCATAGCTTCATTGTAGTGCAATTTTGGTAACTTTTTGGTAACTTTATTGTTAATGGAGTTTAAATTATATGAACTGATCTTACGCATTTTTTATAAAAAAGGCGTTTAATACTTTGTAAATCTCGAAAAACATGTTTTTCGTAGCATTAGGGGGTTGTAGGGACATTTGTCCCTGCCACTAAAACGGACGAGTTCGTTTTAGTGCGTAACATCAGATATGAAGAATAAAAAAACGAATAAAGGAAAAAAATATCCTATGTATTAGAACGCTCTATTGACTGCCTATAAGCAGTGTTGTGGCATAGTTTCCCCATGACAAGGAGTATCAATGGCCACAGGTTCGACGATATGCAAAGCACAGCTCGGTATTGCCGATATGGATCGAAACTATTATGAAACCCATGAGATTACGATAGCCCAACACCCCTCGGAAACGGAGCAACGGCTGATGACTCGTCTTATAGCATTTGCTCTTAATGCTTCTGAATCGTTAGTGATTACCAAGGGGATAGGGGGAGATGATGAACCTGAACTGTGGGCGAAAAATTACAGCGGTGATATCGAGTTGTGGATTGATTTGGGACAGGTGGATGAGAAACGGTTGCGAAAGGCGTGTGGTAGAGCTGCGAGGGTAATCGTTTATACCTATAATCTGAAAAGCGCGTCAGCTTGGTGGCGGCAATATGGTGCGACATTTGGACGATTTAAAAATCTGAGCGTTATTTATTTGAATGCTCAAGGGATTGAAAAACTGCATGCACGATCGATGCGACTGCAATGCAATGTCAGCGATGGGGAGCTAAGTTTTCACAGCGAACGGGGTGACGTGACGATCACACAAGAGCTTTGGCAATAAAAATCAAGTCTATTCATGACATCTATTGGTGTTATGAATTATTTAATTGGTAAAATATTATTTACTTTTTGATTAAGGATTTTTTTGTTTTATCGTCCCCTCATTCTTCTCTCTTGTACTCTTTCTATTGCCTGTGCGCAGGAGGCTCTTCAACTCGATAAAATCGAAGTTCAAGAGAACTTTAATACACTCGAAGAGCGTAAAGAAAATTCGATTGCTAAACGTATCATAAAGGGCGAAGAACTTACCCAATACGGCGATCTTAATGCACTCGAAGTGCTCAAACGTACTCCCGGAGTGACCATACCTCAAGGGAAAGGGAAAAAAGGTGCTCCGGGCAAAGGGTACACCAAAGTTCTAATTGACGGAGAGGAGGTTTCGAGTTCCAAAAGGGGTAATTCGTTGGAGCAAATCTCGCCGGATATGATTGAGCGGATCGAAGTAATGACCAACGGTTCAGCGGAATATACCGCCGAGGCGATGGGGGGGATCGTCAATATTGTCCTCAAAAAACCAAAATCACAGGGACAAACACTTGCCAAATTTACCGCAGGCGCTTACAGTGACGAACCGATGGGCTCATTATTTATCCAAAACGAAGGGAAAGCAGGGAAGTTTTCCTATCTGATCAACGCAACGCTTGCCGATAATTCCCAAGCCGATGATGCTTCCACCCATACCGATACTTCAAGCGGATACCGTGATGAACTAAGCTGGAGTGAAGCGCGGTATCGATCTCTAGGACTCACTACCAAAGTGATCTATTCCCCTTCGTCCAAAGCCAAATATACTTTTGACGGGTCGCTCAATCTCAACGATTATCGAAAAGAGTTGACCGAAAACCGATATAGTGATGGTTCAACGACTCCTGAGATTGTCCGTAGTGATGATAAGGGGGAGGGGATGATGGTGTGGAGCAAACTGTCGGGAGTCCATAATATCTCAAGTACAGAGTTGCTGGAGTGGAAACTTAAGTTCCATCAAAATACACAAGAGGGAGAGAACCTATCATCATTAACAACGGGTGATCAGTTGCAATACGATAAGAGTACTTTTCGTGTGTTTGGAACGGAGGGGAGCTATTCGGTTGCGGCAGATAACCATTTTATCAAAACGGGGGTGGAACTCAAACGGCTTGACCAGAAAGAGGGTGTTCGTGTGTTGGAAAATAGTATTGAAATCTCCAATGACCCTACGAGCTTGCATGAAAACAAAGGGGCACTCTATCTCCAAGACGAAATCACTCTGGGTGACAAGGCGGTTATCACCCCGGGATTGCGATATGAAAACGTGTCACGTGATTTTGGCCAAACCTCTCGTATCGACTATCTCGCCCCGTCACTTCATTTTCTGTATAAATTAACTCCAGAGGATAATCTCCGCGCCAGTATCGCTAAAACAGTCAAACTTCCCCGTTTGGATGAACTCTCCTCCAGTGTTGACAGCTCTCTCGATCAAAACGATATCAATCACCCTGACGTAATGGGCAATCCAAATCTAACGGAAGAAAAAGCGCTTAGCTACGAACTGCGCTTGGAGCACTATTTTGAGGATAAAGGGATAATCAGTATCGGCGGATTTTACCGCGCCATCGATGACAAGATTGAAAAGCTCACGACGTATGATCCCACGACATTGCGTTACGTCGAACGCCCTTACAATGCTGGAGAAGGAAAACTCTGGGGCCTTGAACTCGAACTCAAAAAATCGCTGGGTACGTATGTGGAAGGGGTGGGGATGTTTGCCAACGCGACGTTTCAAAACTCATCCCTCACAACCGACGGCTTCACCCGCCCGATCAAACAAACCGCCGATTACTTTTATAACATCGGGGTCGATCATACCCTCAAAGCCTATCGTTTGACCTACGGTGCGGCATATCGTTACGTCGGAGGCTATGATGATCCCATCGATGAAAATGGGGTGAGTGAATCGCAAAAAGGGTACGGAGTGCTCGATTTGTACGCGACCAAACGTCTGAATTCGACATTCAAGCTGGGGCTGAATCTTAAAAACCTTACCGCTTCGACGATTACGACGACGTCTCAACGCACCGTTAGCGGTGTTTTGAATGAAACCCAAATCGATCGCGAACACTCTCAACCGCAAATTCTTCTATCACTTGAAGGGCGATGGTAGTTGACGATAAAACAAAGTAATAATTAAACTTAAAGCGCCATTTTAGGGGAGAATTATTAACCATTTATAGAGTAAAATGGTTAATATTCTTATACATTTAAATCTGAGGAGATTCGTATGAAAGACAATGAACCGACATTGAGTAATATTGAAGACTATGATACGTTGAAAGGGTCAAAGAAAACAGGAGTTTGGACGGTCATTATTATCGGTTTGCTGATCGGAGCAATTTTTGTCGGAGCAAAGATTTATTACGGTGAAGCCGATGATTCGATTCCAATACAAGAGACTATTGGTAAAGTGCCAGTGCAATAATGATTACAACACTAATAGGATTTTATACCCTTTATATACTCGTACGGCTGTATGTGAGCGTAATGCAAATCGGATACATCAATCAAGTCAAACGCAAGGGTGCGGTACTGATGGGAGAGGCTCAATATTTGGAGGCGGCGAATTATGCCGTTGCCAAAGAGAAGCTCTCCATGATCGAAGCGTTTGTGGAGTATGGACTCTTTTTGGTCTGGATGATGGGGATGATTTATTGGATCGATTCTCTCGTGATGGCACAAAGTGTGACGATTCAATCTATTGTTGCGGTGCTAGGGATGTTGTTGATTAACTCACTGGTGATGCTCCCTTTTGGATGGATTTCCAAATTTAAAATCGATGCACAGTACGGTTTTAACCGTTCATCGACGGGGCAGTTTATAAAAGATACGTTGATTAGTACCGTACTCACGATTGTTATCGGAAGTCTGATTATCTGGGCAATTTCGGCGATTATCACGTCGAATGAATTGTGGTGGGTGTGGAGTTTTACCTTTATTTTTGCCGTAGTGATTGCTCTCAATATGTTTTTTCCTACGCTGCGCGCCCTCTTTTTTGACAAGGTAACGCCGCTTGAAAACAGTGAGCTTCGAGAAAAAATCGAAGAGCTGATGGCAAAAACGGGGTTTGTCAGCAGCGGGGTGTTTGTGAGCGATGCAAGCAAGCGCGATGCACGGCTTAATGCCTATTTCGGCGGTTTAGGTAAATCGAAGCGGGTTGTATTGTTTGATACTTTGATCGAAAAACTCACCCCACCCGAACTCATCGCTGTTTTAGGGCATGAGCTGGGGCATTTTGCTCACGGTGATTTGTATAAAAATATTGGGATGGTCGGGGCAATGTTGTTTGGGATGTTTGCACTGTTTGGCAATCTCCCTGATAGTCTCTACCTAGAACTGGGTGTTTCGGAATCTCCTCACGTTATTATGATGGTGTTTGTATTGTTATTACCGATGGTCAGTTTTGCAATTATGCCGTTGATGGGGATGATGAGCCGCCATAATGAGTATGAAGCCGATAAAACAGGTGCCCAGCTGGGCGGTGCGGAGTATTTGGTCAATGCATTGAAAAAACTGGTGAGCGAAAACAAAAGCTTCCCGTTGTCCCATCCGATATACCGTTTTTTCCATACAACCCATCCTCCGGTGATCGATCGGCTTCGAGCACTCGGTGCCGATATTCGTATCACTACAGATGAGGGATTTGCAGATCCATGCCCAGTACTCTAATAGAACTTCACGAGTATATTACGGTAGCCTTATCTGGGGTAGTTGAATCTCCCCGACGTGAGGCGGAACTTCTCCTTATCGCGTATTTGGGTCGTGATCAGCTCTATTTCATTACCCATCAAGATGATTTAATCGATGAATCTGATCCTAAGCTTTTGGAATGGATCGAGAAACGAAGTCGTAACGTCCCCTTAGAGTATCTCACCAACCGTGTCAGTTTTTACAGTCGAGAATTTTACATTGACGAGGGGGCTCTTATTCCCCGTCCTGAGACAGAGCATTTAATCGATGAAGTCTTGGCGCGAGTTTCACCTGATGAGGCCATTACCGTTGTCGAAGTAGGGGTAGGTAGCGGAATTATCTCGATAGTGCTGGCCCTTCATCTTCCGAATGCCCGTTTTATCGCTGTTGATATTTCACCTGCTGCTCTTGCTGTGGCACGCCGCAATATTCAGGTGTTTGGTTTGAGTGAGCGGATCGAATTACGGGAGGGGGATTTACTCTCGTGCGTCACTGAAAAAATCGACGTCCTCGTTTCCAATCCCCCGTACATTGCAGAGGATGCGCGATTGGAGAGTAACTTGTCGTATGAACCACAAAATGCTCTTTTCGGCGGAAGTGTAGGGGATGAGATTATTCGCAGGTTGCTGAACGAAGTTTATGAGAGAAAGATAGCGATGTTTGTCTGTGAAATGGGATACGATCAACGTATTTCCGTACAAGAATATCTTAAAAATTTTGAGGTACAATCGTTGGAATTTTATAAAGATTTAGCCTCGTTTGATCGAGGATTTATTTTAAAGGGACATTGTGAATAGAAAAATTATTATCGATATTGCATATCTTCTCTCTATTGGAATGACGATTGGTGCAGTGTTCATTTTAGGAGCTTTTACTGCTGCGGTAGTATTTAACTCAGAATTCTATTTGAGTATTCCACTTCTCTCACGATATGAAGAGGGAAAGATTATGGGTGAAATCTTCCGCCGTTTCAGTTATTGGGCTTATTTTATGGCTGCGGTTATTGCGATGTATGAAGTCTCTCGCTACAAAGTAATGCAGATCGATAGAGTTTCGATACTCAGCGCCATTGCTTCTATCGGAACATTGCTTCTTTTTAGTGCCGTTTATACCCCTAAAATTTTGGAATATCAATCACGCGGTGAGATAGCTATGGATGAATCTTTTGAAACGCTTCATAAAGCCAGCGAACTCGATTTTAAAATCCTCCTTGTGGTCTTATCAATCCTTTTTGTTCGACGTACCTATCTAATGGTAACTAAACGATGATTCGCTTTGAAGATGTCACCAAAAGTTTTGGTAAACGTGAAATTCTTCGCGGTGTCAATTTAGAGATCGAAAAAGGGAAAACGACCGTCATTTTCGGCGTCTCAGGCGGTGGTAAATCAACCATCATTAAACACATGGTTGGATTGCTCAAACCTGATAGCGGTGTGATTACCGTAGAGGGAATCCGTGTCGATAATGCGGATGAAAACACGTTGCGAGAAATCCGTAAAAAAGTGGGATTTTTGTTTCAGCACGGTGCCTTGTTTGACAGTATGAACATTCGTGATAATGTCGCATTTCCGATGATGGAACACCAAAAATTGACTTCAAAAGAGCTCGAATATAAAATCGATGAGAAACTTACAATGGTAGGTCTTGAGTCCAAAATCGTAAAATCACTCTATCCCGAAGAACTCAGCGGTGGAATGCGTAAGCGAGTAGGGCTCGCCCGAACTCTTGCCCTCGAGCCGGAAGTTATTTTGTACGATGAACCGACATCGGGACTTGATCCTGTCACCAGCGATTTTATCACTCAGATGATCTGTCGCTTGCGTGATGAGATGGGAATGACATCAGTACTGATTAGCCACGATATTGCCGAGAGTTTCAAAGCGGGGGACAATTACGCGATGCTCTTTGACGGTATTATTGTCGAAGCAGGGGATAAAGAGGCTTTCCAAAATTCACCCAACGAAGTTGTTCAGCAGTTTATTCATGCGCGATCTAATGGACCAATCGCATTCCATTAATTTTTTTTTAAAAATTCATGCATACTTTTAAGTTTCAATTATTTATAATTTAACATATAGTTTGCTATTTTTGAGTTGCTCCATGTGTCTTTCTCAAAGCAAATTGTAGATAAATATACCTCTAAAAAAATGTTTTCCTGTTGCCCTTTAATCTTGAAGTAGTGAAATTACACTTAAAAAGGTAGATAGTATATGCAGCGGCCACATCCAACTCAATCAGAAAAAATACTAAA
>JAUYSQ010000194.1 GCA_030696285.1 Sulfuricurvum sp.
AGTTTGTATGGGAAGTAATATGGGGAAAATAGTTAATTTGATCCGTTACGCAGCGGGACTCCCAAAAAGTATTTATGTCAATTTTCGAGTCTTGCCATTGTCTCAGGCAATTTTGCTACCTATTATTGTTTCCCGTAAAACAAAATTACAGTCTTTATCGGGGCAAGTCATTCTGAAAAAGGTGAAAACGGGAATTGTTCGTATCGGATTTGGGAATATGGAAATGCTAGACTATCGGTATCAGCGAACCTTATTATTTTTAGAAGGCAGTATCACCTTTAGAGGAAAATGTAAAATAGGGATGGGTTCAAGACTGATGATTTCAGGTGCGCTAGAATTGGGTGAGAATTTTTTGATTTCAGGCGATGGATTGATCATCTGCAACAAAAAAATTAGTATTGGGAACAACTCCCAAATGGCATGGGAATCGATTGTTATGGATACGGATCATCATCAAATTTTTGATGAGAGTGGAATGTGCATCAATGAAGACAAAGAGGTAATCATAGGGAATAATGTATGGGTCGGTGCAAGAAGTTTCATCCTCAAAGGGAGTTGTATCAATGATGGTTGTATTATCGGTGCAAACACGACGATTACAAAATCTTACGATGAAGAAAAAGTGATCATTGCAGGAAGCCCAGCTCGTGTGATCAAGAAAAACGTTGCGTGGAAATAAGGGTTAGAATTCCCACCCAATATCGTGCTTAATTACTTTTGCCGGAATACCAACAGCAATAGTGTGTTCAGGGATAGATTTTGTTACTAGTGAATGAATACCGATGATAGAACCCTCTCCGATACTAACCCCTTTTAAAATTATGACATTATCGGCTAGCCACACATGATTGCCGATAGAGATACTTCGTGCGGGATTGATTCGTGTCTCATTTTGGAAAATAGGGTGCCCGTCAGATGTCAAAATATTAACATTTCGAGAGAGCATGCAATTATCACCAATTTGAAGATGGATATTGTCTTCTTTTGCACTCAAATAGCAATCATGACCGATCACACATTTCTCTCCTATTTCAATAGAGCAATGACTCCCAACAATTTCAATTGTCATGTTACGCAGTCTTGAATGATCTCCTATGGAAAGGATATTGTTTTGCCCTTTAATAATAATCGTACACCCAGATAGACCAACGTTGTTTCCAATTTTAATATGGTTATTCTTTTGAATTTTAATTTTATTTCGTAGACGAGCTAAAAAACCAATCTTTTTCATTCAGAAACCTTTGCTGCTTTACTGATATTATGGTCGATGTATTCACTTGTCTGCATTTGGTAATCAGCTTTATACGAAAACTTTTTACTATCGGTTAAAGCGATAAGATTGATAACCATAAAATAGATTACCGTTGCAATCAGGTACGTAATAACCCGCTTGGGATTGATAGAGAGTGAGTGATTGATAAAAACCAGTATCGGAAACAGGGTAAACGCAAATACAATAATGAGATGCCAGTAGCTAAAGACAATAGGGGAGAGGATAGCGCTGATAACAACAGCGATAAAAGCTCCGACACTGTAGAGGAGCATCCAGTGTTCAGAATTTGGTACTTCTGTGGAGCGATGAAGGGTTAGTTGT
>JAUYSQ010000038.1 GCA_030696285.1 Sulfuricurvum sp.
AAAGTTTTTTCAATATCCTTTCAAGCCAAATGTCATAATTATAAGTTACTATATTAATGTCATCATATATATTTTCATCAATAAGTTTTTTCAAATATTTTGCCCACCCCCAATCTAGAGTATTATCTGGAATATCATCTACTTTTTGATTAAAAAAAACAAACAGGCTTCTCAAATATGCAAGCAACTCCAAATATGCTGAAAAATATATATCATGATCATTTTTACCTAACAACGATTTTCTCGGATGGGAAGCATAAACGTTAATACACGTAATAATGTCTTCTATTAATTCATTAGCTGTTTTGTTATCCATATTTGGACGTGCCCCAAGATTCCACAGATTAGGACAATGCTTATAAGATAGAAAACCTGGTTGCTTTGTAGCTGGCCATGGAACTTCCGCACCATATTTGAAAAAATTACTTGGATCAACACGATTTGCAATCTCTGATTTACTTTGCAAAAACTTAATCCAGTCTATGGTAAATCCATTTCCTAATATTAAAAGTAACTTCTTTGACATTCAGCTCCTAAGGTATATTAAAAATTGTTTTGCATTGTACCTAATAAAATAGAGTATTATATATTGACATACATATTGGAATAAAGGCTATAGATTTCGATCCGTTTGGGCTCAATTTGGACACAGAAGTAAAAGAAAAAGTGGAGGAAGTGCCGAAAACAGGCTGAAAAGTTGGTGGAGGCGTCCGGGATTGAACCGGAGTCCTAAACCAAGATTGTAAAGGCGTCTACATGCTTAGTATCGTTGTTTGTGTTTCAGACGCTCTCGCACAACCGAGCAAAGCTACTGCGTCCAATCCTCTAAGTTCATTCCTGTCCGAGACATTCCAAGAATATAGCTATCGCAGGGGTTATACTCCAGTTCCATTCGGTGATAGCATAGAATGGTAGAGCAGTCCTAAATTAAATTAAACTTACGCTACAGCGTAAGCAGGACGGTAATTAGTGTTGTTTGCGTTTAAGCAAGTGTGAGCCGTGTAACGGAATTGCTCAGTCCGACGATGCAACCTAAACCTTCTTGATCCAGTCGAAGCCATGTCGCCCCCACAAGAATAACCGTAGTTATTTCAGCATTATACCCAAAGCACTGTAAATGAAATAGTGATTTTGTACATCCTACCAAAAGGTTATAACAAAACCGATTTCACGCTCTCTAGCGCGTATCGAATCCTCTTTTGGATCCAGAAAACGAAACTGTGGCATAGTAGTACCGGTTTGCGGATAGGTTTGTATCGTCATGGTCACATCAAGATCAATATTAAAAGTTTTCAGGATACCTTTCATCCCATGGGCGATATTGCCCAACGGGTCGAGAAAAAAATAGCTTATGTTTCCCAGTGTCCTTGAGCCAAAGATCACCCCGCCCTTTTGATCCAATTTTCCCTGAAGAACAATCATCCCTTCCCCTAAAATCGAACCCAATAAAGGGGTAAAGATAAGATCTTGAATGGAGGGCGTTTCGGCAAAAGACTCGTAACCGTACTCCCAGAAAAAGGTGGACATCAAGGCGGAAAAAGCTGCCGACTCGCCGATCGACATCCCATCATTACGTGCCATTGTATAGTAGAACGCACCCGATACCGGATGACCAATATAGTTGACAATCCAGTTGTCATTATCCCAAACCGGTGTAGAGGAGACATTCTCAAACCAGCGCTCCGACAATGTCTGTTTCTGGAGTTCCTCCATATTCCAACTCGTAATACTCTCCGGCAGTAGAGTCAAAAATCCAACGGAGGAGATCATAAGGAGTTGGAGGTAGAGGGAGTCCTCAATAAGTTTTTTATAACGGTAGGGGAGTTCTTCATTGACATTGATATAGTCTGGACTATAATCTTTCCCTACATCGGTATTGATCGGATGAAGCTGCTCTTTTAAACTCTCGCTTATTTGATATTGCTGGAGAGAGTCCGATAACCCATCGTCAGAAAGAGAGGGGGTCAGTTCCATAGAAAAATCATACAGAGTGACCTTTTGCGTCTTCAGAGAGGAGCTTGTTTTTAGCGCATCATAAAGAGTGTTGTCTGCAGAAGCGGCTATGGCAATTGACAATAAAAGAACAGTCCAATACCCCATTACCTGCTCACCAATGTTGCATATCCTCTTTATTCGTTAATAAGTGATTTGATCGTGCGGGTAATCTCACAGCATTTAGCAATTTTTTGGGTGTTGCTGAGCGAATCATCGAGGAGAACACTGACGATTGCGGAACCGACGATCACGCCGTCTGCCCCCTGCACTTTTTCACGGGCCGTCTGTTCATTGACACCGAATCCTACATACACAGGAGTAGCAGTGTGACGTTTGATCATAGAGAGGACTGGAGCCAGATCTTCACTTTTACCGCTGCCGGTAATCCCGGCATACGCAACGAGGTAGATAAATTTACGGGCATTGGCAGTAATCATCGCTATACGATCTTCACCATCCGTGGGAGCGACAAAGGTAATATTTGCCAAGTTACGAGCCTCAAAAAGATCATGATACACGCGTGCCTCTTCGTAGGGAACATCAGGAATAATCAATCCCTTTACGCCGAGTTCTTTGGCCCGATCGAGAAGTTTTTCCATCCCATATTGGTAAAACGGATTGAAATATCCCATCCATAATGTATCAATTTTAGGGGCAATAACCTCAGAAATAGTGAGAATATCAGCAAAACGAAAACCATTGGCTAAC
>JAUYSQ010000195.1 GCA_030696285.1 Sulfuricurvum sp.
GGCGGAGTGGAATTGGTTAACTACATAAGCGGTGATACTCCTGAAATCTGGCTCCGATATTTGGGTGCGTGTTCGGGCTGCCATCTGGGACCCACCTCAACAGCGGGGATGATTTTAGAGCAGTTTGAAAATATCATTGATAAAAGAATCGTTATCTATCTTTGGTAATAGGAGTCTATTATGAACTCATTTCCGGCATACGTTGAAGAGATTAAAAGTGATGAGTTTTTTAGCTGTATCACGGTTCGTACAAAAGAGACAGTGTTAAAGCTTCTAAAAACAGAATCCCCCAAATGGCTTCGTGTGGGTGATGAGGTAGAGTGTCGCATCCAAGAGGCGGCAATTTCGCTGTGTACGGGAGCCAAAGAGGGGAGTGTTTCCATCGAAAATCATCTCTCCGGTGAACTGCAACATTTTCGTAAGGGTTTGGTACTGAGTGAAGTGAGTGTTGATACCCCATGCGGGATGATGAATTCACTTATTACCACGGATGCGTTTGATCGGATGGAACTTTGTGAGGGATGCAATGTGACACTGCTATTAAAAGCGGTGGATATAAAACTTCTTCCCGTATTAGACTCCACCTCGTATGAAAAATGCAAAGACAAATTATATCAAATCTCTTAAGGAGTCTATTATGGCTGTAATGATTACCGATTTATGTATCAATTGTGATGCTTGTATTGATGAATGTCCTGTAAGCGCAATCGCAGGTGAGGGTGATTCCCCGCGTGATGATTGGGAGTTTACCTATGTTAAACCTGAAAAATGTATCGAGTGTGTCGGTCATGCCGAAGTTCCTGCGTGTGCAGCTGCTTGTCCTACGGAAGAGTGTATCGTTTGGGATATGCCGTATACGGCGGAGTTCAATGATTATTATGTCAATAGTTCGGATTATGCTATCAGTTCGAGCAAAAAACGTGGGTTGCTTTCTCCGGAAGTTTCTCCTCAAACGTTCCGTGATGACATTACGATTGAAATGCGTCAAGCACGTGAAGCGGTAGCCGTCTAAATGTTAATCGCGTTCGCTTCATCGGATGGAATTTCTGTCAATCAACATTTTGGGTGGTCGAAGAGTTTTGAGCTGTATCGT
>JAUYSQ010000025.1 GCA_030696285.1 Sulfuricurvum sp.
GCAATAGATTCCACCATCGAGCCTATTTCCGCCATTTTGGCCTGCTGCATCAAGATTTTTTCTTGGGTACGATTTTTTTCAACAGCCTTATCAATCTCCTCTTGGAGACGTTGATTAAACCCTTCAAGCTCTTTGGTTCGACGGCGAACCAGTTCATCCAATCGTCTATTCTTATAGGCAATCATTAAAAAAATAACAGCAATAATCAGTGCCGATACCCATACATAAAAATAATCCCCTGCCTCTTGACGATCCATGACCAACCAATGGCCATGAATCTCTTCATACTCCTTAGGGGTAACCGATGCAAGCACTTTATCGGTAATTTTGGCGAGCATTTCCCAATCTTTGCGAAATGCAAACGCCAGCTCGTATTGATACGGTGTCTCTCCAACGACTTTCAACCCTTTTAAATCGTACCGATCCATGAGGTAGCTAACGATGTTTAACCCTTCCAAGCAGGCATCCGCTTCTCCCCTGGAAACCTTTTTCAATGCTTCCAATGATGTTTCTGTGAGGATGATTTGAATATGAGGATGATTTGTTTTTAGAAATTCTTCCGTTGCATACGATCGTACAACAGCAATCTTTTTTCCTTGCAGATCATCCAAATCATGTACATATCCCACATCCGAGTTGGCAACAATAACAATCGATTGTTTCATATAAGGACGACTAAAATATAAATCCTCTTGTCGCTTTGTCGTAATTGCAGCACATGAGAGCATATCAAGCTCACCCGCCTTAACGGCTCTCAGCGAATCACTCCACTTGAGATGGCTGTAATCAATCTCCATTTGAATACCGAGCCGCTTCTCCAAAAGCTTTAGATACGATGCACTGACCCCAAAATGTTTCCCCTTCTCATCTACCGACTCGATCGGAGGCCAATTGTGATCAATTCCTACTCGGATAATCGGATGCTCTCTAAGCCACTGTTTTTCCTCTTTACTCAGATGCAATGTTGTATTTTTATAGATCAAAGCTTCAGAGGAAAAGGGGGCATTTGCTATCCCCATCAAACGATACCCTTGTGCCATCATCTCCAGGCGAACCGGATCAATCGTACCAAAAGCAACGTTAGGACGAAATGCCATTTTTTTGAGAGTACGTCCCTCATAGATCAAGCTTTCAAGCGATTTATGCTGGGGATTGTAATCGCGATAAATCAGGGCTGCCGTCTCTTCGATATGGGCAAATGCATACTGCCATCCGCGCATACTGGCATCATAAAAGGCACTCATTCTCTCCGGATGTTTGGTATATTCATTTTTGCTTGAAAATAAAATATCGCTGTAAAAATCAAACCCGTATTCTTTGGGATGAATAGCGCGGGTTTTGATCCCCATCTTTTCTAGGATAAAAGGCTCATTGGAAAGATAAGCTGCCATCGCATCGGTTTCATTGCGCTCAAGTGAACGCGGATCATAGGAGTGAGGTTGCAGAGTATAATCTTTTGCAGTGAGCCCTACACTGCGCAGCATGGCTTGGATTTCGACTCCACGTGCTGCATCGCCGGTGAACATGATCCGTTTGCCCCGCAGGTCTTTGGCACTTTTAATCCCTGAGTCTTCCCGCACCAACAGCATCATGGGCGAAGACTGAAACATCGCCGCCATCAAAATAATCGGGGAGCCCTGCATGCTGTTCACGATCAGCGACGTATGCCCTACTGCATACTGAGCCTTTCCCTCCATAACAGCTCGAAGAGGATCTCTTTTATTTTGAGCATCCTTAATCGTTACGTCCAAGCCGGCATCACTGTAATACCCTTTTTCCTTGGCAACATAAAAGCCGGCAAATTGGAACTGATGCAACCACGAAAGCTGGAGAGTCACGGACTCTTGTGACCACGCACTGAAGGCAAAAATAATAAGAAGAACAAATAACCTTTTCATCATTAAAGTGTATCCAAACAATTATATTTTCATACTTAGAACTGCTTATGCTCCTTTAGGATAAAATCGCGACAATATTACCTTAAGGTCTCATCATGTCGGTCAAACAACAGCTTCTTGAAATTCTCTCCCGTCGCCCACTTATCATCGATGGTGCTATGGGGACACAGCTTCAAGAACGTGATGCGATGATTCCCGCAAGCGCATGGGAAGGTAACGAGGGGTGTAACGAGCTTCTCAATGTCACCTGCCCCGAAGTAATGAGTGATATTTTTCACGCTTACCTCACAGCCGGGGCGGATTTACTTACCACCAATACCTTTGGCTCATTTAACTGGGTTTTGGATGAATACCAAATCGGTCACAGAGCGTATGAGCTCTCCCGTGCAGGGGCGCAAGTTTGCAGGGACGAGTGCGATAAATTCTCCACGGTGGAACATCCTCGTTTTGTTCTAGCTTCTGTCGGTCCGGGAACCAAACTCCCCTCACTTGGACACATTCATTATGATGAAATGCTCTTGGGATACACCGAATGTTGTTTGGGGCTGATCGATGGAGGGGCGGATATATTTCTCCTCGAGACGTGTCAAGATCCTTTGCAGATCAAAGCTGCCCTTCATGCGTGTGAAGCGGCGAATAAAGAGAGGGGAACCGATTTACCCATCATGGTTTCCGTCACCATCGAACTTGCAGGAAGTATGCTCATCGGAACCGATGCTCAGACCATTGCAACCATTATGGAACCTTTTGATATTCTCAGCCTCGGATTCAACTGCGGCACAGGGCCGGAACAATACGGCAAGCACGTCAAAACCCTTTCTCAAGTGTGGGGAAAACCGATCTCTGTTCATGCCAATGCCGGGTTGCCTCAAAATCGGGGCGGCTACTCCTACTACCCGATGGGGCCCGATGAATTTGCCCAGCGTCAGTGCGATTTTCTCTCCTTTGACGGGGTCAGTTTTTTAGGAGGCTGTTGCGGAACGACTCCTCAGCATATCCGCGCACTGGTAGACAAAGTTTCTGCTACCGTTCCCAAAAAACCAAGCGGAAGCCAAGTCCCCTCTATCGCTTCACTGTTCAACACGGTAGAACTTATCCAACAACCAGCACCCTTGCTCATAGGTGAGCGCTCCAATTCTACGGGATCCAAAGCGTTTCGTGAGCTTATCATCGAAGGCGATTATGAGGGGACACTCAGTGTCGGACAAGCCCAAGTACGTGATGGCGCGCATTGTCTGGACGTCAATGTTGAGTTTGCCGGTCGCGATGGTGCGGTAGATATGGCAGCGGTTATGAAACTCTACAATCAAAAAATACCGCTTCCTCTTATGCCCGATGCCACACGAGTCAATACAATGGAAGAGGCACTCAAATGTATCGGCGGCAAACCCATCATCAACTCAGTCAATCTCGAAGACGGAGAAGAGAGACTGGATGCCATTTGTTCGTTGGCAAAGAAATTTGGAACCGCATTGGTGTGTCTCGTTATCGATGAAAAAGGAATGGCAAAAACCACTGAAGACAAAATGCGCATTGCCAGTCGGATTTATGATTTGTGCGTTAATCGCCACCATATTGATCCCCGTAATCTTATGTTTGACATGCTCACTTTTACCGTAGGAAGCGGAGACTTGGAATATCGTGATGCGGCGGTTCAAACCCTCGAAGCAATCCGTGGGCTTCATGCCAAATATCCCGATGTAGGCTCCACCCTTGGGCTGTCTAATATCTCTTTTGGTCTGAGTGCAAGCTCCCGTGTTTATTTAAACAGTGTCTTTTTGCACCACTGTATCGCCGCTGGAATGACCTCAGTCATCATCAACGTCAAACACATTGTCCCTCTGTCAAAAATGAGCGATCAAGAAAGAGAACTGTGTGAAGAACTTTTGTTTACCCCTAACGACCAATCACTGTTCAACTTTATTAACCACTTTAGTGACGTCACAATTGACAATACCAAAAATGACGAAGAATATGAAGCACTCCAGACCCACGAAAAAATAGCCAAACTCCTCATCGACGGAGACAAAGAGCGGATGATTCCGCTGGTGGATAAAGCACGGCTAACGATCAAGCCTGATGTCATCGTTAATGAGATCCTCATTGATGCCATGAAAGTGGTCGGGGAGATGTTTGGAAGCGGCAAAATGCAATTACCGTTTGTACTGCAAAGCGCCGAGACGATGAAAACCACCGTTGATTATCTCAACCCTTATCTCACCAAACAAGAAAAAGATACGGATACAACGCTGGTCATCGGAACGGTCAAAGGAGATGTTCACGATGTGGGTAAAAATCTCGTCGATATTATCCTCTCCAACAACGGCTTCAAAGTCATCAACGTAGGGATAAAAACAGAGCTCGATGAATATTTAGACGTCATGAAAGCGGGCGAAATACATGCTATTGGTATGTCTGGGCTATTAGTCAAATCCACCCAAGTGATGAAAGATAATCTCGAAACGATGGCATCCATGGGAATAACTATCCCCGTCTTGTTGGGTGGTGCGGCACTCACTCGAAGTTTTGTGGATGATTTTTGCCGACCTTTCTACAATGGTCCGATCTTTTATTGTCGTGATGCCTTTGATGGTGTCATTGCCATGAGCCGTATTGAGAAATACAATGAAAATCCCGACGTTGGTTTAGACGTTAGACTGGGTGGGGATATGGTTGAACGCGAAATCAAAAAGGTTAAAGAGATCATTATTCCCCCATTCTCTGAGCTTAAAATGCCCTCTCGTGAGATAAAAATCCCTACCCCTCCCTTTTGGGGTCGTCGAGTGTTACGCAAAGAACAGCTTGATTTTGACATGGTATGCGAGTGGATCAATAAGCGAAGTTTGTTCAAAATGCACTGGGGC
>JAUYSQ010000056.1 GCA_030696285.1 Sulfuricurvum sp.
AGATTTCCAAGACCATTACCGAGCATATTTATGCAGTATTAGCTAAGAAGTGTGGAATTATAATGCCCGAAACGTCGCTCATCGAAACGGACGACGGAGTTCATTTTGCAGTTGAGCGATTTGATATCAAAAAAACAGTGAGTGGTGTTGAGCGTCTCCATATGCATTCGCTGTCAGGTTTGATGCACCACAACCCTGCCGAGACAACATTCGATTATATGAATGCATTCCGAGTAGGGCTAAAGCTCAATATCTCTCATGAAGATATGATCAATCTCTATCGCATTATGATTTTTAATATCGTATTTGGAAACAAAGACGACCATAGCCGTAATATCTCTTATTTAATGGACAAAAATGGAAAGTGGAGAGCAGCACCGGCATATGATCTGACTTTCACCTACAACAAGCATCATCAAATGCTTTTTAATCTTCGTAATGTTTCGGAAATAGATCGTATGCATCTTATCCAAATGGGTGAAGAGTTTAAAATCCAACAGTGTGATGAAATCATCTCTAAAATAATTGAGACAAAACATGTATTTCTTTCTGAACTGGCAAAACAATATGCTGTTGTGCAATGGGCAGAAGAAGTGATTGCTTTAACTTCAAATGTTGACCAAGCTTTGAAAAGATAATTTATTGGAAATAATCTTAATTTAAGAGCTCATCAAAAACGCTAAAGGAATACACTTAATGAATGAAACAACGCCCTATTCGAAAAAACTGTTAGCACTCAATAAGCCGAAGGGTTACGTGGTCACACGATCTGACGAGCTTGGGCGAAAAACAGTTTATGATCTTTTGCCTGATTGGGTTTTTCATGACGAATGGATGCCAATTGGACGCCTTGATCTAGAATCTAAAGGGCTTCTATTATTCACAACCAATGGTAAAATCGGCGACGCGTTGACCAAACCTGGGAATTGTGTTAAGGTATATGAGATCTGGGTCAGAGGCCACGTAACAGACGAACATATTGCTGAAGCTATGAAAGGAGTCCAAAGCCCGCACGGTCTACTGAAAGCTCTTGAAGTCGAAAAGATAAGTATTGGTGGCGCGAAAACAAAACTCAAGGTTATCATTGACGAGGGAAAGAATCGGCATATCCGTCGGCTTTTCGGGGCGATGAAAGACCCAAAATTTGGGACACCCTTAAAGGTCTTAGAATTGAGCAGAATCAGCATTGGCAGTTTTAAACTCGACATTGAAATCGGTAAGTGGCGTTACCTTTCATTGGAAGAAGAGAGAATGCTCATTAAAAATTTTGATTAACAGGAAGGGAGATAAATACGGGATGGATATCATCAGAGGGGGCGGGGAGCTTTAGCTATTCATCTAAATCATCTACTGCCAAGAGTAGGGGGTTTTATCCAATAAAAATCTTTTTAGAGAATTATCCCTAATGCCGCCAAAAGGGTTTGTTTTTCTTTAGCTGGATTGTTAAAAAATCTGGCTTTATTCTTTGATAATAAGACATTGTTTTGGTGTCAATGGCATGGAATAATCCTTTTGGAGTGAATCATTTGAAATAAACAATAGGTGTTAATCGGATTGTACCTTATAATGCCAATCAAATATCCAGCTCCCATATGAATCGATGACAATAAAAAAGGATAGCTCAACATGGCCGATAAGTTTTACGTAGTTAAGAATGGGAGAATACCAGGAATATATGCGACATGGGCGGAGTGTTTACGACAGGTTGATAAATTTTCCGGAGCAGTTTATAAAAGCTATCCGAGCAAAGATGAGGCTGAAGATGCTTTTCGATCAACTTCCTCAACTCTGATATCAACAGCTGCAAAAACTGCTTCTAAAAAACGAGCGAATGCCGCGTCCAAAATAGATTCACCATTGATTTCTACTGATGGAATCCGTCTGCATATCTATTGTGATGGTGCGTGTTCAGGAAATCCGGGGAAGTCTGGAAGCGGATTGGCAATCTATGAAGATGAAAAGATGCCCGTATTGATGTATGGTGCCGCTGATGTGATGGGAACCAATAATACCGCAGAATTAAAAGCCTTGTTAAGAGCACTTGAACTTGCCAATGATGCGCAGCATGAGAAGGTTGCGATTTTATCGGATTCCAAATACAGCATCGAGTGTGTGGTCAATTGGGCATACGGATGGAAAAAGAATGGATGGACAAAAAAAGGCGGGGATATTAAAAATCTAGAGCTTATCCAAATAGCGCACACTATTTATGATGGCATCAAAGACAAAGTTGTCATCTCACATGTTCGAGGGCATGCTGGGGTTGAGGGTAATGAGCTTGCAGATCGAATGGCAGTCATTGCGGCTTCAAATGGTAATAGTGTTTTTATCCAATACGCTTACGAGAGTATTGTTGATGTTATTGCCCTTAGCGCAGGGTGATTTTTCTAAAATTAAGATAAGCAAATAATTATAAAAGGTCTCAATGTGGCTCAGTCAATAGAAATCATATCATGGAACGTCAACGGTATCCGGGCAGTGGCAGAAAAAGGGGCATTTGACTGGCTTGAAGAGCGTCAGCCGCATATTCTCTGTCTTCAGGAGATCAAAGCTCTTCCAGAACAAATGCCGGATAATCTCTTCGCAAATCGTTATCCCAATATCACCATTAACAGCGCTGTCAAGAAAGGATATTCTGGGACACTGATTGCAAGTGAACTAGAGCCTCTATACGCAGATACCCGAGCTGAGATCGATACCATGAGTGAAGGGCGTATTGTCGAACACCATTATGGAGATATTGTCCTATTTAACGTCTATTTTCCCAATGGGCAAAAGGATGAAGATCGCCTTGCGTATAAACTGGAGTTTTATGATCGTTTCTTGGATTACTGTCAATCTCTTCGCAGTGAGGGTAAAAAAATAATCATCTGCGGAGATGTCAATACAGCACACCGTCCAATCGATCTCAAAAATCCTAAATCAAATGAAAAAACTTCAGGTTTCTTACCGATAGAGCGGGCATGGATCGATAAGCTGATCGATCATGGCTATATCGATACTTTTCGCCACATACACGGAGACAAAGAGAATGAATACAGCTGGTGGTCGTATCGTTTCAGTGCGCGCTCTAAAAACGTCGGATGGAGAATCGATTATTTCTTTATTTCCGATGATCTTGTCGAATCTCTCGAAGATGCATTTATTCTTCAGGAAATTGTAGGCTCAGATCACTGCCCGGTAGGAATTAAACTAAAGATTTGAGGTGTTCAAGTAGAAAATCTTTGATTTTTTACTCGATACACCCAAATGCCATATTGGTAATATGGTATTCCCTGTAACTTTTAGTACGGATTCGAAACAGTTTTTTTAATAGTCTTATCATGCATATCTTTTCAGCAATTGCTGTTCCTCTTTGGTTATGAGAACATAATCATAAATAAAATGTACTTCATTTTTATCGAGAATGACCTCATTAGCCTATTGGTTTTCATAAAATGGATTTTCAATAGTATCTGTCTCTTCGACTTTAACGTGTTCAGGAAGGTTTTTATCCTCGCTTAAAGCTTCAATCGATGCATCGATGATCCGTTTGAGTTTCAAAGCATGTTCAAGTCCTAGACGATCTCTTGTAATATCCAAAGAGCCATAGAGTGAAATGCGGTCAAAGCGGTTTTCTACTGTAAGGTCATCGATTAAAAAACTATCGGTTTCATTCTCATACGCCATAAATGATTTGGGTTTCATGGTTACCAGTTCCCTTTTAAAAGCTTTTCGATAAAACGGATTATATCCTTATCGCTGATGGTGTTATGTGCGCGGTTGTTTTTTACTTCAGGATCTGGCAAATTCATCGCCATTTGTTTGGCTGTTTGTCTCATCTGCGGAAAAAAACGAATACCCGAGATCTGTTCAAGCTGTGCAATACTGACCACTTCATAATCATTTCCCGGAGCATTATTCACGACATACGCAGCCCCTTGTCCAGAAGAAGGGTCATAGATTGCTTTATAGATCTTAGTCGGTATTAAAATTCTTCCTTTGATTCGCTGGATACTCGAACCTATGAATAACGGTCCGGTAATGACATAGAGTTCCCCTTTAAGATTTGTCAAATGGCGCGTTGAGCCTTCAATTGAAGACCAGATACCTCGATTATTGTTTGCGTCTTGAGGAACCATATTGGCAAGGCTAAAACATTCATGCTGCGCTAATTTCGTGGGCATATCCGCTGAGGGTGCCATGTGCCCTCGATCATAGCCGGAACGTGAATAATCATCAAGCTCTGAACGTTCATCGACGTTCAACTGCTCTTCCGCATGAAAATCATTACTTCGTTTACTCTTAGAACGCAAACTCTCGCGTGTAAGATGCTCTGCACTCCACAGCGGCGTACGTGAAATTCCGGAATGCATTACGGCAAATGAGGTATAGCACAGCTCTTTGGTTTTTGGAATAAGCTTGGTATTTAAAATCTCGGGCGCTTCGTTGCCGTAATAAATACCGGTACATTGTGTAGGCGAAGCGAAGAGGGCGGTAACTAAAAGCAGGATATAAAAAAAGGTGTTCATTGGCAGTATTTTAGCGCAATTCTGGCTTCAAATGAATTTGAGGTACGATACAATTTACGGCTAGATAAATATAAGTTATTAGCGGAGAACGGAAGTGTCTAGTATTTAGGGGGCATTCCAACGTGTTAAATAAGGAGTTTCATGACGGTTAGGGTGTATTACGAAGATATTTTTTTCTCTAAAAACAAGAAAGAAGCCCTGTTATAGGGCTTTTTATATTTTATTAATTCTCCAGTATTGTCTCTTTAAGATAAAAAATGGACACGAAGATAGACACGAAAAACAGTGTATTATTTTTAGCCATATTAATTCAAAATAGCATAAATTGTAGGTCTACTCACACCAAATTCTCTAGCAATTTTTGATTTTGCAATACCCATTGAATTTTTTTCTTTTATGACAGCTATTTGCTCATCAGTAAGTGATGGCTTTCTCCCCTTGTACTTTCCTTTTTTCTTGGCGATATCAATACCTTCTCGTTGACGCTCCCGGATTAGTGCTCTTTCGAATTCTGCAAATGCGCCCATTACCGATAAAAGTAGAGTAGACATGGGAGAATCGTCGCCAGTAAAGGTTAGTCCCTCTTTGACAAATACAACGCGTATTTCACGACTGGTTAATTGATTGACTAAAGATCTCAGATCATCAAGATTCCTCGCAAGTCGGTCCATGGAATGAACAATCAAGACATCTCCAGCACGAATGTAATGTAAACATTCAGTAAGAGCAGGTCGATCTATAGATTTTCCAGATACGCGATCAATAAAAGTACGGTCAAGAATTTGACCATCAAGTTGACGATCCGGATTTTGATCTTCTGAGGATACGCGGATATAACCTATTTTCTGTCCATGCATAATATTCTCTTTATGTAAATATAGATTCTATAAGTATAAAACAAAAATGTAAATAAATCAATATTTATACTTATATTTTACACTTTATTAGTTTCTTTTGTAATGTAATAATAGGGTACACTCTAATTTTACAATATACATATGAGGCTATCTATAGTCAAATTTAATGGAATAATCAATGTGATATTTATTTGGTGGGGCTATCTGAGGTATCTGACTTATCTGATGGATTTTACTGAAAAAAAATAAGCTAACGCGCTCTCGCTTGTTGCCCCGTCACGTTCTTCGCTTCGCTCTGACTTTCGCGACGTGGTCTTTAAAAAGACAAAAAATCAGCACTCATCCCCGGAGAATAAACTAATACCAAGTAAGACTGCAATCAAATGAATAGGACTGCGCATTGCAAATTCACCGACTTTCCATGCAATTGCTATCAATATTGAAACAATTACGATAAATATCATTATCAATAAATCCATTTTCAATCTTTTTCATTATTGAAGGTATGTTACACTTTGTGAAAGACAACATCATGTCCGATAAGGAAAAGCATGGGACAAATCCACGACTACGATAAGATACTCACCCGTCTTACCATCATCTTGCAGCGTCTCTATGAGGGGGAACTCTTATCGGTTCAGGATTTAGCCTCTGAGTTCAATGTCTCCACCAAGACCATCCAGCGTGATTTCAACCAGCGACTGATCCGTTTTCCGATAGAGAAGCAGGGGATGAAGTGGAAGATGCAAAGCGGTCATGCCATCACCAAAGAGCGCTCACCTGAAGAGGTACTGGTACTGGAGATGCTGGGCAATATCGCAGAGGGTATTGGAAGCGAGTTTGGTGTGAAAGCCAAGTCCCTCTTCTCTAAACTCCAAAATAACACCAAGAACCCCATCTACTCCAAGACCATTATCGAAGACATCTCCGATAAGCTCTCCCTCTTTCATATCATCGAAGAAGCTATCATGGAGAGCAAGATGGTAATGTTTAACTATAACGGTAAACTCCGTCATGTTCACCCTTATAAGATTGTCTCTTTTGAGGGGTATTGGTATCTCTATGGTGAAGAGTTCATGGAGAGCAAGCTCAAAACCTATTACTTTAAAGGGATCGATCACCTCCAACTCACCAACGAGACCTTTACCCCAAATGATAAGACCTACAAGATACTGGAACGTGCCATCAACGCATGGTTCGAACCCGATAAAGAACCCTTTGCCGTGACTATCCGTGCAACCGCCGAGATTGCCAAATACTTTCATCGTCGACCCTTGGCAAGTACCCAGCGAATCATCAAGACCTATGAAGATGGTAGTATGGAGATTGAGGTGTTGGTGACTGCTGAGCGAGAAATACTCCACGAGATCAAAAAGTGGATGCCCGATCTCATCATTACCTCTCCTAAAGCACTTGCCCTTAAAGCCAAAACGATTGCAGATAGTTTTTTAAACCGACAGATTGAAGAGCTGATCGGATAAATGGACACAATCGTAGGGGATAGCTAATGTTAAAATAACATAAATTTTATATTTGTAACATATAACTTGTTATAGATTATAAAATATGTTAGAATATTCACTATGAAACGAATATCCCAACTGATTCTTACTCTTCAGAACAAACTACACCTAAACGTCGTACGTTCTCCTCGTGATGTGGTGATTGCGGTATCGCTTCCGCTGGCTATTAAAAAAAGCTATGTTGTTGATTTCGTGCTGATAGAGGGGATTGAAGTGGCTATTTTGAGTGTCGATGAGCTCAAAACATCAGGACTTCAAAAACATCTGGAACTCTATGATCGTGCACTGGCTTTGCCACTACTGTTGAACATTACCGAAGGTAACAGTACTCTTCAAAAGTTTTTAATCGATAAAAATATCGCTTTTGTGATGGGTGAAGATACAGTTTATATGCCTCAGTTTCTCATTTGGGTCAAAGACCTCACAGGAAAATCAGATTTTCGCCGTACTAATACCAAAAAACTCTCAAAACTGGCTCAGATGGTAATGATCGATACCCTTCTCTCCAAGAAAAACCATCTCGATATTCTCTGCGTCTCTCAAGCATTTGAAGTGAGTACGATGAGTGCAAGTCGGGTTTTAAACGAAATAGCGGATCACAAATTATTTACCGTAGAAAAAAACGGTCGTGAAAAAAACTATTCTCTTTCCCATCCCATAGAGATAGAGAAGATATTAGGGCTGATGAGTTCACCCAAAAGGGGAGAACTCTTTGTTAAACAAAGTGACTTGTCTCGTATCGAAGGGCTAATGGAGACGTCCTATCATGCGCTCTCATCGTACAGCGATTTAGCATCAATGCAAAACGAATACGCGATAGAAAAATCCCGGTTAGACCCATCGATAGAGACGTATGATAGAGCGTATGATGATGAGTATGTAAAAATCGAATTATGGAAATATGACCCACGCGTGTTAGCCTCAGATAATAGCACGATCGTTGATCCGATCTCCCTGTACTTATCAATGAAAGAAGAGATAAAAACGACGGACGATATCCGTGTTCACAATGCGATAGAAAATTTATACCATAGAATCAAAGAGGTGTGCAGTGATTAGAGGAATGGCAACGTTTGCAGAGTTTTTTAAAGCATACCAAGAAGACTACATCGTCATTGGTGGATTGGCGACAGCAATGGTGATGAGTGATTTAGGCTTTATCTCCCGTGCTACCAAAGATATCGATCTGGTAGTGGTCTCTAAAAACAACGAAGCGTTTATCAAGGCTCTCTTGCAATTTATAGATCAAGGGCGTTACAAAACGAAAGAACGTACGGCCAATCCTGACCGTCACAATCTATTTCGCTTTTTTGATTCGCCGGATTTGGAGTATCCTGAACAGATCGAATTGTTTGCCATACATGATAAGGATTCGGCAATCATCCAAGATGCGACTATCATCCCGATTGATACTCCTGAATTTTATCCCTACCTATCAGCTATATTACTCAATCAAGACTATTTTGAGCTTTTGATTCAACACACCAATATCATAGATGGGTTACATGTCGCAACACCATCAGCACTGATTCCACTCAAAATGCACGCCTATAATAATCTTGTCTCTACGCGCAAAAGTGATGCTAAAAAACATCTAAATGACGTCATTAAGCTCTCAGCAGCACTTTCCGGTGAAGAAAAAGTGAACCTTACAGGAGAACCAAAAGCAGATTTTGATGCGTTTTTCCCAATTCTGGAAGCACTGGATGAGCATCAAATAGAGCAAGTACTTAAAGGTGCCCAGATCGATGCATTATCAAAATCCGATGTCATTGAAATACTTCATCAGGTGTATGGAAATGGGAGCTAAATGTCTAAAATCGCCGATAGCTTCCTGAGACGTCAGATCGAGCATCTGATTCAATAACGGACACAACGGTGTCTATCAATGCGGTTAAACTTCTAAGATAAAAAGGGGAGGGTATCATGCAGCAACGTAGTCGTTCTATCCCCAACATCACTATTGATGATGTAACCAATTCTAATATCCTTGAAAAATACATTTACCCTAATCTTGATATCAACTACTATTGGAGTGATGACTTCTCCCCCGAGATGTATATTGCTTTAGCACAGACTGGATTCATCAGCGTATCGCATGAGCATGAGGGAAAATTGCTATTATTACCGGAAATGCAAGAGGCGTACGCCGTACTCGATTTTAAAGACCTTCATATCAGTAACAAAGTGGCATCCCTAAACAATCGATTGGGATACCGTTTGGAGTTCAACACCCGATTCGATGAAGTCCTCTCCTCGATCCAAATCGCTTATGAAAATTGCTGGATGGTTGGGGAATATGCACAACTCATGCAAACCCTCTCAAAACACACCTATGAAGAGTTCTCCCTCTTTAGTACCGAACTGATTGATAATACTACTGGAAAACTAATCGCCGGAGAGATCGGCTATACAACACGTAACATCTATACCAGCCTATCGGGATTTCATAAACCCGATAAACGTTATGACAACTGGGGGACTTTGCAGTTAGTATTGCTCGCAAAGCATTTAGAAGAGCAGGGGGTAGCGTTTTGGAATCTTGGGCACCCTTATATGGAGTATAAAACGGATTTGGGAGCAAATATTTTTAGTCGAAGTGATTTTATCAAACGATGGAGAGGTGACAATGCAACCGTATGAATTTCCCCCGATTAGTCTGGAATTACAGCAGTTATACGATGATATTGAGCGTAAAACAATCCACTATCGTGTTTCATTCGAATATGAAACCGGTATTTCTCAACGCTCTTTATTGGAAGAAAATTGCGAATGGAAAACAATAGAGCCAGAAACTCTCAATCTTAGCGAAGGGATATGTAACTGCTTTAAACATTGGTGTGATGCGTATCGGGAGATGAATCCTTCTTTCGATCGTGGAGCATTTGATAAAGAGGGACTGGAACTAGCAAAAGCACTCAAACAAGCAAAGACTTATGCCACCATAGTCGATTATCAATATCCTCAATTCATCCAAACAATCATTTCGTATCAGGTGCGTGCCGATCATACCGTGAGTTTATGGAATGACACATGGAGTGCAATCAATCTGGAATGGATCGAAGAGGATTTAGGTAGTTATGTCATCGATGATCGTGACACATTGGAAGAACGATTCAAGCGATGGGAAGATTGGTATTATTCACAGCTGACACAGGATATCGACAGACCAGCGTTCGATAAAGAGGGTGAAGCTCTCGCGGATGAACTCCGTAAGCGACTACCGGATTATTGTGCAGTTTTTTATGTCCCCTAAAATGATGCATGGACACAATGGTGTCTGTGCAATACCCTATACTCTCATCACTTTAAAAGAGGGAATATCGATATGGATAGCATGACTTATACGGATGGGGTGATTTTATTGCTCATGTTTGCCGGTGCGTTTTATATTTATACTCACCCAGAAACATTCAAAGACTATTTTTAAGGGGAAATTCATGGATGAAAAAATACTTTTGCGTGTCTGGCCTGAATACGGCAGTACGGGAATATGGATGCCACCGAAAGCAGGTGAGCAATTGGTCGGTCCAAATGTGAGTTATGAGTCATTGAATCTCCCGCCTGATTTGATAAATGATTTTACAGAGTGGCAAAATATCTTTACTGAACAAGATCTACCTGATGATGATACCATCGATTGGGAAGCATTTGATGCGAAAGGGTTAGAACTCGCCAAACGACTTAAAATCCATCTGTTTTACAAAGCTGACATCGAGTATGAATTTAACGGGATACAAAAAATCTATGGATTTATGGTGATGGCAGATTATTGTGCCTCATTGTGGGATGATGAAGGTGTAAGTAGCATCCTTGATGATATTGAAGATGATTTAAACGGTTATATAATTTATGATAAGGAGAGACTGCAGGAAGAATTTGATCAATGGGAAACGGAGTTCAATAAATCATTGAATAATACCCTTGACTGGGAAGTATTTAACAAAGAAGGTCGAAGGCTTGCAAGCGAACTACAATCCCGTCTACCACAATTTTGTGTGGTGGATTATTGCCATGCATTTGAAGAAACATATCCACCATTTAAAGTGGCTCCAACAACCGCCTGACATACTCAGGGCGCTCAGTGCATTTAACCCTGCGTACTTCGAGAAGGTGTCGAAGCCCTTTTTGATACGTTTCAAACGCATCGGCATATTGTTCGTAATCAAATAGGTAAAAGAACTGTAGAGGGGCACTCATTTTCCAAGCGATGGTTGATGTATTGGCTAATACCTGCATCTCAATCCCGCCGCATCCCGCATCTCCACAGCTGCACGTGTAAATTGGACAATCATACTTTCCCAACCGTTCGACCGAATAGTGTATACATCCTAGATCAGGGAGGATATGGGTGACTTTCCCAAGATCAATCGGTTTGTCATCGATAAAAATATCAAGACCTATCAAACCACCGATGATACTCGGAATAAAAGCGATCGTATTCATGACTTCTCCTCATTTGAGAGAGAAGCTTACCGCCGATTGCGGTCATATGGTGTCCGTTTTATTTTTTACTTAAATGTTCTACCGCTTGTTGTGCCTCTTTTAAAAGGATCTCTCTTAAGCTGTTTGGAAATACGACCCTGATATGGGGGAGCCACTGACGGCACAAGGGTACCATCTCCCATACACTTGTGACGGTAAAAGAAATACGGATAGTGCCGTTCTCATGCGTTTGAAGTATCTTTTGACTGGGCATGAACTTTTTGAGTTTGAAATAGCGTGACACTTCGGCATCGATCTCTAGTTGTACTTCACGAGTGTTATAAGATCCATCGACTTTAGGGCTATAACGTGCCCATGAGGTTTGGAAGTTCTCAACAAATCTAGCAAACAGCGGATCGATTCGGAATATCTCTCCGGTTGGTTCGATGCTTTGGATCATAGCGATACGAGAGAGCAAGAGACTCGGGATTCCCTCATGAAAAAACTCACTCGCCACATAGAAGTTTTCATTCAAAAAGACGATTGAATAGGGATTGGCAATAAACGAGGATGCTTCTCCGTCTCGAAGATAATCGATTTTTATCACCTTGTGAAACTTGATAGCACTTTCTAGTTGCGCGAACAGTTCGGGACGTTGATTGAACTCTTCAAAAGGGCGTGTCTTAAACGTATAGAGCTTTTCGTAATCACTGATCTTTCCTGTGAGCTTTTCTCGTTCTTTTTTATCCATCTTTTTTGTGAGTGACAATCCACCTCGCTCTGCAAGTCCTAATGCCCCTTTGAGCATCGAGAGTTCATCCGGTGAGAGGACATTATTGAGAATATCACGTTTGATAGCATAGATGGTCCCATTGTCACTCACTAAAAATTCACCGAAGACCTCTTTGATAAGAGATATATCACGCCGTATGGTGCGATCAGAGGTTTCGAACTCTACCGCCAAAGAAGCAACACTCAGCCGTTTACCCTCATTGAGTCGTGAGACAATGGTAATGACACGGTTCATGGAGGATGCTTTGCTCATAAGAATGCCCTAATTAAGATTTTAGAAGATTATAGCGCACGTAACGGACACATTATGTCCGTTTCTAAATACTTATACTCAAAAAATATTTTTGCCAAAATTTCACCTCGGACAAAATACGTCCTTCAATCATCCTATCATGTCATCGTTCCAATCAGGCATTACGAAAAAGAGATCATCGTATAAAGTACACATGCAGCTTGAAATCGCTAAGCGTCAACGCAACCATACGTTGATAGATCGTAGAGGAATCTAACGAGGGTGTTCCGTCGTTGTATTCTGACGTGGGTAGGTGACGAGGTAGTGGCCTCGTCACTTTATTCATTTCACTCTATGGGCGTAAAGTCGCTCTTTTTATTTTTATCCTGTGCGGAACGGGAAGCATTACGGTCGAAGCATCAACGAAAATTATCCTGGAAAGCAGCTTCGACACTTTCATCTCCCCATCTAATCCTCGGAGACTACCATGTCTAAATTTAATACCATACCCTCACAAAAGCAGTCCAATCTTGCAGGTGGAGTCTCGTACCGTAACGATGCCAAACATGAACTGGCCATCAGTGTCATGAGTTCAACGCTCGGCAACGACTTCTTTTATGAGAGCGAAGAAGCCCGAATTGTTTCACTTGAAAATCTTTCCAAAGAGCTGATTGAGAGCAATAATGCTGATTATGTCGCCAAATGTGCGATCTATGCCCGCCATAATGCCAATCTCCGTTCCGTATCGCACGTATTGGGTGTGAATCTATGTGAGTATGGTACTGGAAGCGGAGTGATTAAACCAGCTATTAATCGTCTCATTAAACGCGTGGACGATATGACTGAGCTTACATCACTATGGAATACGAAGCATCCTAAATCAATGATCCCTAACGGTATGCGTAAAGCGTTTCGAGAGGTCTTAGAGGAGAGACGCTTCGATAGCTATCAGCTCAAAAAATACGAGCAGAAAAATGCCAAGGTGAAACTCAAAGATATCATCCGTCTTGCACGTCCATCAAAACATTTGGAACTCTACAAACAAGTTCTCGACGTCAATCTCCCTAAGATCGAGCAGCTGCACACGTCCATCAAAGCCGACACCGATATTCAGGAGACGTTTATCGAACTGGCAAAGGCAAACAAAGTGGGTTATATGGAAGCACTCAAGATGACTCCGAAGATATTGGAAGGCTACGGACGTGAAGAGACACTTGAATACTGGAAAGAGATACTTCTTTCTCAAAAAATGCAAAGCCGATCAGGGGTATTACCGTTCCGATATTACAAGGCTTATGCAGATAGTCGAAAACGTCCTGATGATGCCGTTTTTAGTATCATGAACCGTGGAGGAATTGAAGCGCTCAAAGAAAAATACACCGCGCGCGATGTGTACAAGGAAATTGGTGACACTCTTGAAGAAGCGTTTACCAATGTTACACAAATCGATCCTCTCGCTCATGAGGGTGAGAAAGTTGCTATTCTCATCGATAACTCAGGCTCTATGGGGAATGTTTCATTGGGGTTGAGTTTGTTCGCACACTCTCTTATCCTCACCAAAGCAATAATTGAGAACGTAGGATGCGAGAACGTAAAACTTTATTTTTGGTCGGATATTTGTGAAGAGGTCAATATATCAGATAATATGACATTTGAATGGATTAGTAAACACTCCGCCGCCAACCGTGCGACCTACGTCAATATGCCGTTTCATCGTCTGATCGAGGATAAAATTGCTATGGATAAGGTGATTATCCTCACCGATTGTCAGATGTACGCACAAGGCAGCGGTAAAGAGACCTTTAAAACTTACGCTGACCAGTATAAACAGACTATAGCACCCAATACAAAAGTTCTCTTTTGGGACTTAGCCGGATACGGCGCGGGAACACCGATCAAACTTGATGGGGATTTTTTAGAGATCAGCGGATTATCGGACAAGCTCCTCTCTATTGCACCAAAACTTTGGAATGATTCTGATGCTTTGGTCAAAGAGATTGAGGCAGTTGAAATTTAATTTCGGACACGACGGTGTCCAACTGCCCCTTTACACTGTCATCATAAAAATCTAAAGGATGACAGATGAAACTCGAAATCACAAATAATCAAACTCCATGGATAAAGAGAGCTAAAGAGTCGATGACGCAATGGATGTTTTTTGCGTTTTAAATTTGCCAAATCGTTTATAGAGAATTCCAATGTGTAGTGTACTCATTCTAATAGCA
>JAUYSQ010000068.1 GCA_030696285.1 Sulfuricurvum sp.
CAAATGCACGGCGTACATTTTTGATATTGGTGAGTATATCTTTATTGATCCACAATATCACCCATCCAAACGCCATAAACACGACCATAACCCCCAAAATAAATGCCAGAATCATCGTAAAATCGATACTCTGCCCCTGCATCATCCCAAGCGTCACTAACATTCCGCGCACCCCGCCGATTCCCATCAAAACACCGATACTAAAGGCTGACGTACTCCCGCCCTTTGATTGATGTTCATGTTCGTTTCCGAACCAAATGTGAACGTGTTTTTTATTGTCATGGACATGGGAATGCAAATGAATTTTGTTACGGTAAACCATATAAAGGAGATATACCCCTATGGATAAAATAACACTCGAGGCGATGACATCACCGTACGCTGTCACCGTTTCGGGAATGGAAAAATATTGGAGCAGTTTTGCAAACATAAAGAGCATTAACCCGTGACCGATGGCAAAGGCACTGACGGTCATAAATGTTTTCTTCGCGTCTTTACCGATCGAGAAATCGGCAATAGCAGTCAAATGATCGGGACCAAACGCATGTAGTATTCCATACCAAAAAATAATCATCAATCCGATTTCCATTTTAAAGCCCTTTTTATGAATAATCATTCAGAATGAACAATTATAGATGTTTTGGGTAAAAAGAAACTAAAAAAATTGATTTCTTATATATATTTAGGACTTACTTTGTTTTTATATAGATAAAGAATACTAATCGCTCTATCTATTCGTACTAAAATTTTCCTTTCCATCTTCTAGCACTAAAATCCTTGCTATAATCATCCTGCAACTCTATTTCGCCCTTCATTCTTAGCACGATACAAAGCTCTATCTGCACGTTCGACAAGGGTTGATTGGTTATCCTCTTCTTGAAACTCGGCAATCCCGAATGAAGCTGTTTTTTTCCCAATGACTGGGAATGAATAATCTTCTACTCCCAAACGGATTTTTTCTCCCATTTTAATAGCTCCATCGCGATCAGTTTGCGGCAATACAATAAGGAATTCTTCCCCTCCCCAGCGGCCGATTGTATCCGCTTTACGTCCGATGGAACGAAGTATATTGGCAATATGTTGAAGTACTTGGTCTCCTACTTGATGGCCATACGTATCGTTAACATGTTTAAAATGGTCAATATCCAGCAATATAATCGAAAGTGGTGCATGAAAACGTTTTGATTGGACGAGCTCATACATAAATACTTCATCGAGCTTTAATCTATTGTAGAGCCCCGTTAAGCGATCAGTAATCGATAATTCTTCAATACGCTTTTTGTCCGTGATGTCTTGGCGAATGGCAGTGTATCCGACTTTTTTACCATCTTCATCCCATGTTGGTGCTATAGCCGCATAAACCCAATAAAAAGAACCGTCTTTCGCTATGTTTTTAATTTCACCAGCCCATGATTTATCCATGGTAATCGTCTTCCAGAGCTCATCATATAATGATGCCGGCATATCGGGATGACGAATAATGCGGTGATTTTTACCTATTAATTCTTCTTCACTATATTGACTTATACGACAAAATGCTTTGGACGCATAGACTATATTCCCTTTTACATCAGTGGAAGAGGTAATAATATGTTCATCAACAAGTGCAATGTAATCGTGCAATTTTTTTTCGAGTGCTTTAGCCTCAGCTATATCTTTCGTCGAAATCAGTATGCGCTGTTTATCAGGCATTAAAGCCATCGAAATATTTAATTTAACTCTTTTTCCATTTGCAACAATACAGGTTTTTTCAATATTTTGAATAAACCCTTTGTCCACTACTTCTTTGAGTCTTAGAGCAAGTCTCGCGGAATCTTCAGGAACACTAAACCCTACAAAAGTTTTTCCCATAAGCTCTTCTTTGGTGAAACCACTCATTTTTAAATAGGCGTTATTGACATAAAGAAAATTGCTATCCATATCCACAATTGCGATCCCATCTCTGGTTGTTTCTAAAATAGCTTCGAGCTCTTGATTATGGAGGTTTAATTCTTCTTGAAGCACTTTAATTTCGGTAATATCTTGAACTGTTCCGTGGGAGAATAAAGAAGTTCCTTCATCCGAATAAGTTGTTATTCCATTTTCTACAACGTATTTAACTCGTCCATCGGACATAAGAAGACGATGGGTTATGGAATAAGGAGTTTGGTTCTGTACGGATTGTGAAAATGCCTCTTGAACTATTTCTACATCTTCTGGATGAATTGCGTTTAGAAATCCTTCATAACTAGGGTTAAATTTGATAGGATCAATTTCAAAGATTCGGTAGATTTCATCCGACCACTCTAAATAATTTTGTGTCAAATCCAAGCTCCAACTACCAACTTTAGCAAGATTTTGTGCTTCATTTAATAATTGTTTTGAGTGGATAAATTGTTCGTAAGTCTCTTTTTCTGCCGTGATATCCCTGGAAATCCCAACATAACCGATAAGCAATCCATCATTATCATGCAAGGATGTAACCGATAACAATACGGGAATATGGGCACCATTCTTAGCAATATACGTCCATTCATATTCATTGGGAAAACCAAGTTTACTTTTTATGACAAAGACTTCAAACCCTGGCTCCAGCGCGATATTGAGTTCATTAGAAAATTGTGTTGCTCGATCAAGGATTTCAGGCGGATAATGGAAAATGGCAGGGGTATGTTTACCGATTAATTCGGATGCTTCGTATCCTAACATCTGTTCAGCTTTTCGGTTAAAGCTAGTAATGATTCCATCTTTAGACGTCGTTATAACTAAATAATTAATATTGTTAAATATGGCAAGCAACAGCGAAGAAGTATCTTGTAATTTTTTTAACATTCCTCTTTACCAATCATAACTAACACCTATTTTACTTTAATAGCATAATTATAACTTAAATTAATAAGTTTTCTTAATCAAAACAATTCAACACGATGTTTCTTATACCCTTTTTTTTCCATATCGAGCATTGAACCCCCTTGACAATCACTAATCCAATAGTATAGCATGATGATAAGAATTTAGCTAAATTGCTATTTTGCTATCTAAAGGACCTATACGGATGATGAATGAAGTCGGATTTATCGATACCGAGTGTACGGGAACCAATCACTACACGACAGCGCCGACTACTGCCGGAGCGACTTTCAGAGCGACAAAAGGCGATGGAAATGTCAAACAACGTCACTGGGAAAACGTTTATACGACGAAGGATGTGAGTAAGGTAGGATGGTATCAACAAGAGCCTGCTATTTCTCTCTCACTTCTGCAAAAAATAGGCTCAACTCCCAAAGATGTGTTCATCGATGTCGGATGCGGTACTTCTACCTTGACCGATGCCTTGATCGAATCAGGCTATCAAGACATTACATTGCTCGATATTTCACCCAGCGCACTGAACATCGTCAAAAAACGGCTCGGTGCAACTGCTGATTTACCCGTTTATTGTGTGGAGGATGTGTGCCATTTTTCAACGAAAAAGCTCTTTGACGTATGGCATGACCGTGCGGTTTTTCATTTTCTTCAAAAAGAAGAGGAGCAGCAAGAGTATCTGCAAACACTTCACCGTTCGCTCTCTCCCGATGGGTATGCCCTTATCGGAACATTCGCGGTAGACGGACCTCAAAGCTGTAGCAATTTGCCTGTGCGTCAATACAACGAAGAGCGAATGAAAAATCTCGTACAAGAGCGCTTCGATATTCTCGAAGTCATTGAAGAGACCCATATCACTCCAAGCGGAAGCGAACAACGCTATTGCTTTTTCATACTGAAATCCATTCATCCAAAAGAATAATCTACTTTATAATGATTTGCTACAATACTCACCATGAAAGATTCCAATCAGTGCATTTATTGCCATCATAAACTCTATCAGCTGAGCGATGGAATGGTAAAATGCTCTGCCTGCAAAAAAAAGTACAGTCCGTCACGTATTGATCAGATAAAGCAGTTGATAAAACTCTTTTGTGATGATGAAAATGCCCTCACCGCCTCACATACACTCCACCTCAGTTATGCCACCGTTTTGAAGTATTATCAAAATTTTCGTCATCTTATCGCCGAATATTGCGAAACGCAATACCATCTCAATCGCACGGGAGAATCTCAATACGAAGAATACCTTTATCTCGAAAAATCCAAAAGACACAACAAAAAGGCTATTTTTGATTCCCATAACTTTTTAACTTTTGGATATGGAAACAATGTTTATACTCTTTTAATGCCCTCGTTAGGGATGTATAAACAGCAATTTTTAGAAGATAATCTCGAAGAGGTTTATTATAAAGAGTTTTCAAAATTCATGCGCGCCAGCAAACTCATTAAAATCTCAGAACATGACAATGCTATTACCCGTTTTTGGCACTATTTTGAAACCTTTATTACGACGTTCAAAGGGGTCAGTGATGAATTTTTTCCCTATTATCTCAAAGAAGCGGAGTTTAAATTCAATACTCCCCTACAGCAGCGCACCGAAATCCTAGAACAGCTCTATTTTCGCTCTAATGGGTCGGGTATTTAAAGGTATCGATAATTTCTAAGAGTGTTTGCTGTGCCTCTTTTTTAACGACATCAATATCACACGTTTGAAGATAGGCGACAATCACCGAAATATAGGTGTCGAACTGACGGGTGAGCTCAACACTTAGTCCCATATGAAAAGTAATACTTTTGGGGACTATCCCCAACACGTTCGATTCGGGAAGCGGTTTCCCCATCAGTTCAATCATATCCAGACACTGCATCACCCCAACTTCGTGCGCTCCGCCGCTGTTGAGACCATAGCCGCTAAGTTCATAGGAGGGGATATTGTAAATACTCCCCGCACTGTCGTCCAAGTTGATCGTATCAAGGATGACAATATGATTATTTTCCAAAAAGAGGTTGAGCAGGTTGATCCCCTCGACCCCGCCGTTAATGATTTGGACATGATCGCTTAACGTATAATTGGCATTCAGATACGCTGCCGCATAAATACCGACACCGTCATCCTCTTCGAGCACATTTCCGACACCCAGTACAACGACACTACGGCTCATGAAATTAAAACCCTTTGCCGTGTTCGATGCTGGGGTTGGCGAACTGCTCCAGTATCTCATCCAGACACATAACATTCTCTTTTTTCGTACTGCTGATTCCGCATTTTTTGAGTTCATCTACGATAACGTCAATATAAGCGTCCCATTTTTCACGGATGGCTGAAGTCACACCCACTTCGACACTAATGATGTCTTCGGGAACGATACTGATCATCGTTGTTTGGGCAACATGGTTCGCCATCGAACAAATTTGGAGCATTTCGGTAATTTCCACTTCGTTCGCCGTTTTTTTGATCCCTTGGTTGGCGATCAGTTCGTCACCGCTGAGTACATCAATACTTCCGATTATTTTATCATCATCGGAGCTGGTATTGGCAATCACCACATACTCATACTCTTGGAGCAACGGCATCAATCCAAAACCGAGCGTTCCACCGTCGACAATATCCAATGCAGGCTCGTACGTAAAATTTTCTTTGAGATATTTGCCCGCGTATAACCCGATCCCCTCATCCATAAAAAATGCGTTTCCCGAACCAATCAATGCCACTTTAGCGTTCATTTTTTTCCTTTTATAATTTGATATCACTTTCCGGGCAAAGCCCACAAAGTGGCAGGGACAAATGTCCCTACAACCCCCTAAAGCTACCCGCATCTTCCGGATGCGGGAGATTATGCAAAGTATAGTAAAGTTGTCCCAATGCAATCGAACCATCATTAATCGGGGTTTGCTGCTGAGCATAAAATCGACCGTTTCCAAAACGGCGATAGAGTCGAGACATCAACGCATGGTTTTGAAACACACCACCTCCGATAATGATCGGCAGCTCAGAGTGACTATCAACAAAGTGTTGCATCATCACCTCAACCGTGGCAATGAAACGGCTGGCAATGAGCCGTTTTGCATCGCTTTGTCTACTTAACACTACGATTTGTTCAACCATCGGAGATAGAACAATCTCCCGATCTGTAACGGTGAAATCAAACGGTTCCGTAATCGAATCATCCACAAAAGACTCCATGATCATCCCCCCCTGCCCCTCGTAATCGAGCGTTTGTATAAATCCGCCCAATGAGGCAACGGCATCAAATAGCCGACCCATCGAACTGCTCAAAGGGGCGTTGATCTTTTTGAGCCACATATGGTGAAGCTGACGGATTTCATGGTCTAAAAAGGCTTCTGTTGTGGGGGATTTCAGTACCAATACTTCATCCAGACTATACCTTTCAAACAATAGCGACAACGCAATCCGGCGAGGTTCTTTAATCGCTTTGTCACCACCGAGAAGTGCAAACGGTTTTAGAAATCCAATCCGCTCAAACCCATGCGTATCTGCAATCATCACCTCTCCCCCCCAAAGGTTTCCATCCTCTCCATATCCCGTACCGTCAAATGCAAAGCCGAGCACTTTTTCATCCAAACCATATTCTCCCATGCAGGCAAGAATATGAGCGTAATGATGTTGAACACCGATATGATCTTTGTTATTCTCCACTGCGTAGCGGGTTGATGTATACGTTGGATGTAAATCATGAATGAGAGAATCAGGTTCACAGTCATAAAATCGTTTAAAGGTTTTAATCGTCCTCTCAAAATAGCCATCCGCTTCAATACTTCCCAAATCACCGATGTGTCCGCTCAACACCATATTTTTCTTGGCTCCCAAAGCTATGGCACTTTTGTGATGGGCTCCAAGGGCTAAAATACTCTTCGTAAGGGGATTGGTCAACGGGAGCGTATGAGGGGCGAATCCCCGCCCCATCCGTAACATCACCACTCTCCCCTGCGCCATTTGAATCACTGAGTCATCTAGGGCATTAATGATGCTGCGATCATGACTCAAAATTCCGTCCACCACATTACCAAGCCTGTGGGCAATCTCGTCGGCTCTGACGATAATCGGTTCGTCGCTGATGTTGGCACTGGTGGCAATCAACGGAAAATCGATCGCTTCAAAAAGGAGCCGATGAAGCGGCGTATAGGGGAGAAATACCCCCAGCCGATCAATCGCAGGAGCAACGTGGGCAGAAAGGTTTGTTCCGTTTTTGGCACGGACAATCACGATCGGTTTAATCGGACCGTTGATAATGGATCTCTCATCCTCATTCATCTCCGTATACGTTTCAAGCTGCTCCAGAGAGGAAAACATCACGGCTAACGGTTTGGTTTTGCGATGTTTACGACGACGCAACTCGCTCACACTGGTATCCGAAGTGGCATCGCACATCAGATGAAAGCCCCCAAGCCCTTTGAGCGCTATGATTTTTCCCGCTTTGAGCATCTCAACCGCTAACGCGATGGGGTCACCCGCTATTTCATTTCCATTATTATCAAGGAATCTCAGCTTTGGTCCGCAATCAGGGCAGCTGATAGGTTCGGCATGATAGCGTCTTGAGCTGGGATCAGTGTATTCGGCTTCGCATTTTGAGCACATCGTAAAATGTTTCATAGAGGTACGGACACGGTCATACGGGGGGATTTGAATAATGGTATAGCGAGGGCCGCAATCGGTGCAGTTGATAAAAGGGTAACGGTATCGGCGGTTGGAGGAGTCATCCATTTCTGCTTGACAGGCAGGGCACAAGGCTGTATCGAGAGGAATCGCGACACTCCCGACCCCAAGGGTACTTTCTCGGATTTCAAAATCGCTATAACCGCAAAATTCACGCTCAACAATTTCCATGGAGTCGATACGGGCATGTTTGGGAAGATTTTCTCGCAAAGCCTTGATAAAAGCCTCACATTCGCAGCCTTCTGCTTCAATGACGACTCCATCGGCTGTATTGATGACAAACCCCATCATCGCATGCACCTTGGCTTCACGGTAGACAAAGGGGCGGAATCCGACCCCTTGGACTAAGCCTTTAAGCGTAATTTTATAACTGATCATACACAAAGGCTTAAAAGGCAGTTTTTCTCCCGTATCCGAAAGATACGGGTAGCTTTAGGGGGTTGTAGGGACATTTGTCCCTGCCACTTTACGGGCTTTGCCCGAAAAGTGCGTAACATTAGTTTATAAAAAGACTCCACCAACAACGCAGTTTTCCTTCCCGATTGGATAGCTCACATTCATCAATGGAGGGGTTGTTTTCAAATTTCTCTGTAAACGGCTAAAAAGTGATTGCCCGGCGAAATACGAACCGCAGAGGACAATATCCGACGCTTTGGTTTTCCCTTTGATTTCAGTAAGAAGCTCGCTGAAATAATCTCCAAACGATTCAAAGATAGAATAGCTAAGATATACTGAATCGACACCCGCTATTTTATAGCTGAGTATACTGGACAAAAAAGCGACGTGGTTAAAACGGTTATCATCCACTTTCGTATCGATTTGAAGTCCCCCTTTACCGATAAACTTCAGCGCCTCTTTCATCACCCCATCGTAACTTCGTTCTTCCAATCCCAAAATAATGGCAGTTGCTTCAAAAAGAGTGGCCTTGCTGTGTTCGAGTGCTAGAAGTTCCTCGTACACCTGTGGAAGTTTGATTTTTATATTTTCCATCAGTCTATCCGATCCCTCTCGCAAAGTCGCCATTTTTTCCAACAGTCCATTGGGGCTGAAAACATGAGGAGGGACAACCCGAATCACTTTTTTGCCATCGTAATACAAAAAGGACGGCTCACCTTGGAAATAGGCCCCGACCACTTTGGTTCCAAATTTATTGTGCTCGGCGATTACCGACATAAATGAGGCTTCATCTTCTGCCATCGTATGAAAATTGCTCGATTGTACCGAGGGTATTTCCGTTTCTAATTGAATCACTTTGAGTGTTGAAGCAGACGTAAATCGCTCCATTTGATCAAATAAAATCCCGTTCTCATCTTTGATCCCTACAAGACCGTGTGCAATACTTAACGTATCGGTTCCATACGATAACCGTGAGGGAAATGAGACACGTTCCCCCGAGGCGATAAACTTCACATCTTTATTGATAAAGAGACGCATATCGCTTTGATACTGAATGTTCAGATCAAAATCCATCACAAAATCGGCTTCACACGGTGTTTCCAGCGCCTCATAAACAATAGTATCGAGACCCAAAAGGGTGAGTTCTTTCCCCAGTAAAATCGAAAATCCCTCATCAGGGTATTTAACATCAATCGTGGAACCAAAAGTATTTCGCAATGCTTCATCTTTGAGTGCAACGTGTACTATCGGCCGTTCAATACTGAGAAGTGCGTTAAATTCATCATGTATCAACGAGCAATAATCGGTAATTTTTACCGCATTGACCAACATCAAAACGGAGTTCTTAGAGAGTTTCTCGGCACGATAAAAGAGCCGATACCCCATGGTCGTTTTCATTAACAGCGTTTTACCGTCGCGCAACGCTTTGGCAGAGACTTCAAACATTGTTCGAAAACTCCCTGCATCATTGGCATAACGCTCTTTATCTTTATGAAGCAGTTTAACGGGGATTGCACATTCATGACACGAATTAAGTACCTGTTTTTCACGACGCCCAACACTAAGTGATTCTTGCTCACACGTAGGACACGACTTGACATAAGAGAATGCCGTATTGCTCCGAATATAGGGGTAATGTTCAAAAAAGACGTATTGTCCCCCGCAATGGGTACAGTGGGTAAAAGGGTAATAGTAGCGTTTCGAGGAGGGATCAAACATCTCTTTTTGACAACTCGGACACAACCCCAGCGCAATAGGATATTCAACCGCAAAATCGGGAACAGAGTCAGGTTCTCCCTCGATATCATAGTGGCTGCTTTTGCTCATGAAACACGAAGCCGGAAGGATGGAAGCAATCGTTTCCAAACACGCCTGAAGTTTTTCGTCACTGCTGTCAAACGCACAAATAATTTTAGATTTTTGTTGGTGAACAACCGCTTTAATCTCAAAGGTGCGAATAATGGCAATCAAATAATTTTTAATCGTGGGTTGAGAAAATGAGGTCATCACCTCCAACGTAAATGCCATAAATATCCTTTGTTGAGAAAAATAATAGTTCTTTTATCTCTCTCCAACAGGAGAATTATAAAAAAATTATTTTATTTGTCATTCCCAACTCGATTGGGAATCCAGCTTTAATTTTAGAACCTTGTACTACTAAAATATTCTGCCTCAAAGAGGCAAGCTTTAGTGCCATAGCGGCAAGCGTAGCCAAAGGGATTTTATTCCTTTGGCGTTCTAATCTAATTTATCATCTTTAACAAATTTTGAACCGCCGAAGGCAATTGCAATATCTCCCTCTTGCCAATAAATGGTACGCCATATCTGAACATAAATATGACAGGCTACCCATACAACGATCAGCCACATTGTCATATGATGGACATAACGTACTCCCATATTGCCGCCAAAGACAAACAGTGTCCAGTCTGTTACCAGATGCAGCATCCAAGGCCACCATGATCCGATTGAACTTATACCCGATGCAAGACCATGCACATACAATTGTAAACCCGTGAAGAGCATAAAGATCAGTAACAAATGCATCAAGGCAAACCATACGGCATTAAAACTGTCCATTTCTTTGGTATCAAATCTTTTTCGACGGTTAAGTGTCAAAGCGTTGAGGACGACTTCACCAAACTCCGATATATTACGCTTTGTCGGAACGAGCTTCGTCCAAGGGCGTTCTTTGTCACCGATAACATAAAGATACGCCACCCAAATCGACGTTACATCCACAAGAATCGCCGTCATAAAATGCACCCAGCGATTCCATGCCATCACGTACTTGTCCAGCGCCGGATCTGAGATAAACGTTTCATAATAGGGATGAGCAATATAAAGGCCGCTCACTACTGCCGCGACAATAGCAACAACATTCACCCAGTGGATGATCCGCATTATCGGTGTCATCCTTTCGACTTTTTTATATCCAGGTTTCATATTACCTCCTTAAATGGCACAGTTCGTATCGATCTTATAGACGCCAAGTTCACGTCCTTTGGTATCGACAACGTGTACGGCACAGGCAATACAAGGGTCAAAACTGTGAATGGTTCGGATAATCTCCAACGGTTGTTCCGGATTGGCAACTTTGGTTCCGATCAAACTCGCTTCATACGCACCCAAACGCCCTTTGTGGTCACGCGGAGCTGCATTCCATGTTGAAGGGACGACGGCTTGATAGTTGGCTACTTTCCCATCCTCAATACGAACCCAGTGTCCCAGTGCCCCGCGAGGTGCTTCTGCCATACCGCGACCTTTTGTACTGACGCTGACTTCATCAAAGTTAAACTCCGTCCAGGTACTTTTATCCCCTGCAGCAACGTTTTTGGCAAGTTCATCAATCCAATCGATCATCACATCCGACATCAACGAGGTCTCGATGGCACGCGCCGCCGTACGTCCGACAGTACTAAACAACACCGCAATCGGGAGATTTCCGCGTTGTAAAAACTCAGTAACATATTTGGTAATACGCTCATCTTTTCGTGCAACACCGATAACCATACGCGCCAACGGCCCCACTTCAACACGGGTGTCGTTATAAATCGGAGACTTGATCCAGCTGTATTTCTCTTTGGTTTTAAGATAGGCGATACCATCGGCACGTTTATCAAGACCGGTGTATTCAGGAATCGTTTGCCCCTCATACGGATGGAGAGGCTTGTCCCCTTTGTACCAGGCATGGGTCACATCTTCGGCTATTTTATCCGGATCAATTTCGGCAACTTTACTAATATCACCTCCATAAACAACACCGCTTGGGAAGAGAAGCGCCGACTTGTAAAAACCGGTATCATCCAAACGGAAATCACCGTAACTCATATAGTTCAGTAATCCTCCGCCCGTTCCGCCGACCCCTTTGCCCGCCATCAACTCAGTAAAAGTTGCTTTACTATCGGTCGCTTCATCGGCATACATGGTTCCAGCCATGTAAACATCCGGCAAGTATGCTTGTTTGACAAATTTACGGCCGGCAAGAAGCAATGATTTGAAAAGTGCGAGACGCGCAGGATTTTGAATATCCTGAACACACGTTACCCCGCCCACCACGATGCTCTGAGGATGAGGGTTTTTACCGCCCAAGATCGCCTGCATCTTAGCCATGTCGCGTTGAATATCCAATGCCTGCAAATAGTGCGCAACGCCGATTAGATTTTGTTCCGGAGTCAATTTATAATGAGCATTACCCCAATATCCGTTTCCAAAAATTCCCAAACGCCCTTGTTTTACAAATTTAGCCACACGATCCTGGATCGCTTTAAATTCGCTTTCACCATCAATAAAAGGTGATTCGCCTGCAACAGTAGCCCATTTACGAGCTTCTGCAGCGGTTTTAACGGGATCGGCTGAAAGAGCCGAAACCACATCCACAAAGTCAAGTGCATGAAGGTGGTAAAAGTGAACCACATGGTCATGCAAATACAGAGCCCCTTGAATCAAGTTTCGCACAAGACGTGCATTTTTAGGAATCGTAATTTTGAAGGCATCTTCTACCGCTTCAATCGAGCGCTGATAGTGGGTCCCTGTACAGACACCGCAGATACGCATTGCCAATAATCCGCAGTCACGCGGGTCACGACCCTGTAAAATGGTTTCAATCCCGCGGAACATCGTCGAAGAGCTATACGCATCGACAATCGTATTATTCTCATCAATAACCGCTTCAATACGCAAATGCCCTTCAATCCTTGTGATAGGGTCTACTACAATATGCTTCTTACTCATTTGGACTCTCCTTCGCATTCACCTGATTTTTTACCCGCAACAGCACTTGCTGCCGCATGGATACCGATACCGATCGCCGTAGCAGTCAAAAGACCAAGACCGAATTCATCCACCGATTTCTCAACGCCGCCGGTCGGTGCTTTGATTTTCGCATCCGCCATAGGGCGTTCATACGCGTATTTATCCCAAAAATCGGGCTCAGAACATCCAATACATCCCCGTCCGACACCGATTGGCCAGTTAACCCCTTCGTTGTAACGGACAATCGAACAGTTATTAAAGGTCATAGGACCTTTACATCCCATTTTATAAAGACAGAAATTGTTTTGAGCTCCGGCATCACCCCACTCTTCCACATATTCACCCGCATCGAAGTGAGCGCGGCGTTCGCAGTTATCATGGATACGATACCCGAATGCAAACTTAGGACGTAACAACGAGTCAAGTTCAGGGACTTGTCCTGTCAACACATAATGCAAGATTACCCCTACCATATTGGCCGGATTGGCCGGACAGGCTGGGATATTGATAAGCGGTTTGTTTTTAACGACATCCATAACGCCTACCGCACCCGTAGGATTCGGTGAAGCGGCCGGAATACCGCCGAATGTTGCACAGCTTCCGACGGCAACAACGGCAGCAGCATTTTCAGCACAACGGAGAAGATGATCGTGGAAGGTTTCACCACTGGCACCGATCGTTCCGTATTGACCGTTCATCCCCATAGGAATAGAACCTTCAACAAATAAGATGTATTTTCCCTTGAACAGCTCCATCGCCTCTTCCATCTGCTTTTCCGCCTGATGACCCGAGGCTGCCTGCAATGTCTCATGGTATTCCAATGAGATAATATCAAGGACGATCTCATCAATTTTTGGTCCATCAGCACGTAAAAGGGCTTCGGAGTTACCGGCACAATCTTGCAGTTCCAGCCAAATGACCGGTGCGCGATTCATCATCACCACGGCGTCAGCAATGAGCGGTGTAAACATAGGAGGTAACATCAACATCGCCGTTGTTGCACTTGCCCATTTCATAAACTCACGTCTGTCAATTCCATTATCTTCTAAAAGATCCGAAAAATCGAGTCTATTTGCAGGTGCCTGTGCACGCATCTCATTCAAGCGTGCCTCACATTTTACAAACAGGTCTTGATAATACGTATCACCCTTGTTCGTTTCAACACGCGAACTTTTTGAAGTAAACAGTTTTTTAACTGCTTCTACTCTATCGGACATGATTCCCTCCTATATAAATGAATAATCATTCATATAGTAGAGTGGAACAACTTAGATGTATCTTAAACAATGATAAAAACAAATAAATATTTATAAAATTAATACAAAATGCTACATAAGTATTTCTTTTATCTGAGAATCTACCTATTCAATGGGTTGTACATACCGAGCATACATCAAACGAGCGAAAAGTGAAGGTTGCTGTTTCGATGGAGTCAGCACCAATCATCGCTTTTTGGGCAGGTCCCGGAGTTTTTGGAGAACCGCATGAAAGGTTCCACTGTGTCGGTGTAATCAACCTGTAGTGATCTATTATCCCATTTTTTAGAATCACCGAATGGATCAAAGAGCCTCTCGGGGCTTCGACAATACCGATCCCCTCCCCACTGAGTGCGGTGATTTTTTTCAGCGGTTTAATATAGGAAGGTTCCTCCAGATTGATGGAGTGTAAAAGCTTTTTACAATGTTCTAACAAAAGTGCTGCTTCATAACTTCTAGCCATGACCCGAGTATACGTACTGTCCTGATACTGTCGATACATCTGCTTGATAAAAGGGACACCCTTGATCATCGCACGGGCCAAGGGGCCTGTTTCAAAAGAATTATGTTGATAAAGTGCGTTTTTTGCGTATGTTTTCTCACCGATACTATAAGGTTCTTCCAAGGTTACAAATTTGGAATGTACTTTTGCCATACGTCTGTTCACCCATTTGGAGGATTTCGAAAATGCATGCTCTCCCATGGCAAGATATCGATCATACGAAAACCCCTGCTCATGCATTTTGGCTTTTTTAAGCATTTTTTCTATCTTTTCCATATCGCCGGTAACCGTTAAAAAAGCTTTATCCGATGAGAAATGACTATACTCATCCAGCGTAATTCCAATCAGTTCCTTTTCAAACCATCGGATCAATTCATCCAGCAATCCCTCTGCACGAATACTATCGACATGCGTAGGATCACACGTCACACCCCCGGGTATCATATACGACGAATGAGGCCATTGCCCGGCAAAAATAGCCAAAATTTTTGTCGCGAGCGACGCTGCGTATGCCCCTTTGAGACGGCATGAATCTGCAATCTTCTCTTGAAGCAGATGCGATAATTCAGGATAAATGACAAGATAGAGCCATTTTAGATGGTTTTGTATCAGTTCTAACGTCAGGGTTAATTCTCTAATACTTTCGGCTTTTTGTGAAATCTCGACGGGTGCACCGCAATTTGCGTACACCGATTCAATCGCTCTAACCGCCGCAAACAGATGAGAATGGCCACATATACCGCAGACACGCGGCGTGATTACCAAAGCATCCATTGCCGGTTTTGATTGTAAAATCGCCTCCATTCCGCGAGAGTGGGGAAAGGCTATCGTAGCAAAAGAGACGTGATTCTTTTCAAACTCAAACTGTACAGAGGCTTCCCCCTCGATCCGTTCAATCCATTTACGTATTGTCATCAATCAACCTCTTCTCCAAGCGCGGTATACGAAACGATTTGGCAATGCCCGTTAAGGTCAAATAGCTCCTCTTGGATATCCCAAGCGGAACATCTTGAGGTATCGACATATTGGTTTTCGTTTCAAACATATTGGTACGGGGGAAATCCGGCTCTGTACATCCGAAACATGGAGATCCGGTACGTGTTTTCGAGCTCACATCATTCCATAATATCTTGTTACAGGAGGCATGCGTCATAGGTCCTCGGCACCCTTGCTTATAAAACAAACACCCCTCTTTTGTTCCAAACTGATCTGCGTCGACTTTCCATTCAAAATATTCATTGCGGGTACACCCATGATGTGCCAAATAGGCATACAACTCTTTGGGGCGATGCATTTCATCGATTAAAATTACTTTATTATCCGCAATCATACGAAGGGTATACCCCAACCATTCCGGATGTATCGGACATCCCGAAAGATTAATCAGTTTTGGGCTCTTGGCAAAAGGGCCTTTGGCTATTTCCCGATCAAATCCAAGTCCGGTAATATACTCAGGATCGCTTTGTTTAAACATCCCCCCAAAACTTGCACAGCTTCCGGCGGCGATTATCGTGGTTGCACTTGAGCCATAGTGCTGAACCAACGTTTCCATACGGGCACCGGCTCGCATCATCCGAGGATCATAGGCTCCCTCAAATATAAGAATATCACACTGTTGAGTGCAGGAGGCAATCTCTTCGAGTGTATACGTAGCCGGTAATAGCGGATGATAGAGGAATTCAAAGGTTTCAAGAATATAAGAAAGATGGGGGTAATTAAGAAAAGAGTGTGTGTTGCCGTTGCAGGTTACGCCCTGAAGCCATAAGAGCTTTGGGCGTGATTTCATTGTTTGCGCAGAGCATTGTAAATATTCTCTGCTATTGCGGATTCATAATCACTTAATGGATGAGGCAGCACCTCTTCTCCGTTTAAAAATACCATTCCTCCCAAATACCCCATAAACAGTCCCAACGCACTGAAAAAATCCTGATCTTTTAAGACTCCGCTTTGTACCCCATCATCAAAAAAGAGCATCAATTCTGTTACGAAATCAGAGACACAGACCATTCCGGTACACTCCTTCGTAAATATTTCACGATTGGAAAGAAAAACACGTAAAAAATATTCAATGAGCTCAGGACGCTCCCGTGCGATAGTAAAATACATTTTGACGATCATATCCATTTTTTCTCTTACCGATTTGTCCGACATATTGATTTCTCTTAGTTTCTCACCCAACATGGATGAAATATAGAGCATAAGTTCTTTTGCAAGTTCATCTTTGGAAGAAAAATAATTATAAAGATTCCCGACACTCATCCCTAACTTTTTAGAGATAACCGGCATCGTTGTTGTATAAAAGCCTTCTGTCGAAAAAAGCTTTAAAGCTGTCTGCATAATAGACGCTTTACGATCTTCTTTTTTTGTATTTATACTTTTTTCTGGTTCACTCTTCATTCTTACATCCTACTTTCTATTCATTGAATCAACATACGTTTAATAGCATGAACATACGTTCAGCTCAACTAATTTCACTATTCTATACTACTACTCTTAAAAACGATATAAGTATTCAAGGGTTATCCATTGATGGAGCGATTGCGACTCAGCGGTTATTTCGTCATAAAATACAAAAATTTAAGTATCATGGAGTAATGAAACAAATTGCAGAGGATTTTGCGGTCTCTCTTTTCCCTCATGTCCATATTGTTTCTAAAAGAGTGTACAATCCGTTCTTACATATTACTTGAACTAAAAAGTTATGCACTTACAAAAAGGGTCTATTATGCCGTTTACTCCAGAACAACGTCTCATTATCAAAGAATCGAGTGAACTCTATGGGAAAGAGGTCACTCGTATCAACGATTGTATCGAGAATGAGAGTGATAACGGTCGATGTGATCAGCTTTATTTGCTTCGTGCCCTTTGCACCATCGAACATACCAATCGTATTGGACTCTTAAATGATGAGGAAATGTCCGATGAACGCCTTGAAACACTGACGAGGGAAGTTAACCGCTTTTTTCCAAAAAAAGATGACGCAGAGCTATTTGATGATATTGCTATTTTAGAAGACGATGTCAAAACCCGATTCTTTAACAATCCAACCAAAGAAAAACAAGCCCTTTTAAATGCGCTGGGGCTAACCCTTTAAGGGTTACTAGATACTTAGGATATCCATCGTGTATACAAATCTACCCCTGCCGAAAAGCAATCATCACCTTGTCATCCAATACCCTCAAGGAAGAACCTATGGGGAGTGTGTTTATGATGAACTCTTAAGCATTCGGATGATTGAGGGGAGTTTTATTACAACTTTGCACATCAAAGACAAACCTAAACGGATGAATCGTTCTGATGCCCTGCACTATTACACTCAGAAGTTACGACAGGTGTGGGGAAATCTTCCGTGAAATTTTGGCTCTGAGTTCTTGCATACCCTTATTTATCCACTATATCAGATACACATAAAACGGGCATACAATGCGTTGTGATCTGAAAATCTTTCGACATCGATAACATAACTCTCTTTTAGTTTCAATCCCCGATAAAAAATATGGTCCAGTTTGTGTTTCATAAATGACTTGATCAAATGATCGTGATCCATATTAACGCTTTCAAGACGTAAGTCACCCATCAATTGCAGGACAATATTCATTCGATTCCGATTCCAGCTGTTAAAATCCCCCGTTACAATCATTGCCCCCTGATGATGACGCACCCGCTCTAAGATCGCTTCGATTTCCTTATTGTATATCCTGATCGCTCTAAAGTTTATCGCATGAAGATTAACCAATAAGAGGGTAGTTCCGTCATGCAGTGGATAATAGGAAAAAATCGCACTTTTATGGGTTTGAATCAAACTTTCAAGATGCGTCGAGAGAAGAGAGAAAGTCTCTTTTTCCGCAATGCGAGAACCGTTGAGAACGCCATAGGTATGATTCCAGAATCTCATATTAGGGGCAAATGAAAAGTGAAAATTATCAAAAAAATGATTATTATTCGGGTTGAGTTTTACCTCTTGAAGGGCTACAAGATCAATAGTGTAACGCTGAAGCAACTCTCCAAAATAGAGATTAAAACGAAATCTGAGATTTTGTTTATGAACATTCCAGCATAACAGACCAAATTCAGAAGGCAAAGCCTCTTCTTTTTGTTTGCCAAGAGAACTTTGAATGGCTCCTTCTGGTTTCAGCATGACGTCCACATCTTCATAATTGAGGAGAAAAAATTCTCATAAAATTTTCCAAAATTACCCTTTTTTTTGATCCTTTTTTCATCCCCAAGCTCGAATGCGCTATAAGCTCTTTTATCCAATGTTCCATTGCGACAATGACCGACGTTGAATACACGAAACTGACAACTTCATAGTTTAGAAAAAGGCTCCTGTTATCAACATTAACCGATCCCAGCATCACGGCATAATCATCCAATAAAAGAGCTTTGGTATGAAGCATATTGCCATTATAAAGCAACACTTCAATTCCGTTCTCCTCGAATTCCCGCATATAACTGCTTCGTCCTATGTCGGCTATCCAATGATCGGAGGTACACGGAGTGATCAGCTTGACATCGATCCCTTTGTGTTTGGCGATAATAAGCGCCCGCAGAATGGTCTCATCCGGCACAAAATAAGGGGTAACGATCCATACCCTTTGCACTGCTGAATGGATAGCACTCAATAACGTTTCATAAAGGGCATCACTCCTCATATCGGGTCCCGAGGGGACAACTTGAATGGCATTGATCCCGGCAGATATTGTTTCTCTTTTTCTCGCAACTCTCTTCTCACCCGAGGCATAGCCATAATCAGCCATAAAAATCTCAACATAGGAGAAAACGGCTTCCCCTTCAATGCGAAAAATCATATCAATCCATCGCTTTTTTACGGGCGTCGAACCTAAATATTTCTCCCCAAGATTCATTCCGCCGGTGAGAACGATGCGCTCGTCAAAAAGATAAATTTTACGGTGATTACGCAGGTTGATGTAATTTTTTAACGGATGTTTCAAGATCGGCATAAAAAACACCGCTTTCCCCCCGGCATCCCTAAATTCTCGGAGCGGGCGCTGCCAAAAGTACAATGAGTATGATCCTACGGCATCGATCAACAGCTTGACATCAATCCCCTCAGCCGCTTTTTGCGTCAATGCGTCCAAGATGACTTTTGTTGTCGAATCGTTTTTTAAAACATACGTACTGATGCAGATGGACTCTTGCGCATTCATAATCTCATGAAGCAGGACATTATAGGCATCGACCCCGTCAAAGTAGAGTTGAATATCATTGCCCACGGTTGTACCGGCAATAGCGTGGCTGGCTAATACCGTTTCTATCGGATTGAGGGGTGCAGGGTTCGGTTGATGCTGTTCGTGAAGCATCAGCGTGCTTTTTTTGCTTTTTTGCCGTATTTTTCGATTGCCAAAAATAAAATAGAGGATAAAAGCGGGGAATGGAAACATAAGGATCACCATAAACCAGGCCAGAATGGTACTATGGTTTCTCCGCAGATAGAGCATATGAAGCAACGTCACTGTTTGCGCGGATACAACAAACAGTACATAAAAAGTTACATAGCTCATGTTAAACCCTGTCTACAGTATGTCTTTTTGCTTATTATAGCAGTAGTGATGTGAGATGACTCCTCTAAAACGCCTGATGATAATATCGATTCAAGTCGTATAACCCGGCTTCGATGGGTTCAGCTTCATTAAAATGATTTTGAAACCACTCGTATGTTTCCCAAAACTTTGGATTTGATCGATTGATACCATACTTATTGAGCTTGGCTTTATAGGATTTAGATCCGTCAAAATGTCCCATTAAATTGAGAAAATCACCGATATCAGCCCCTTCTACATCAAAAAAATAGTTCGGATAGGAACCGATGTTTTCGGTAAAAAAGTCAATCGTATCTTTCGCGGGATTTAAGCGGCTTCGCTCATTAAAGAGGGCATTAACGTTATCATGCCATCGGTTGATAATCATCGAAACTACAATGTCTTTGCCGTCAATATTCCGAATTCTTACCAATAAGACATCCGACTGGAGTTCATTCATCACTCGCGTCAAACCTCTCTTTGATGACGTGAGAGAGCGGAAGGCTTGGAGTATCTCTTTTTCACTGCTGAATACTTTAGGGACCTTAGGAGGGATATCATCCAAGCGGTAATAGTTATACGGATCAAACGAAATATGGGTCGAGGGGAGAAAATGGTTATCTACCAGCCGCTCAATCAATTCTCGTTTTGGATCGTTGCTTTTGTAATTAACCGCTGTTTTTAGAGTACTTCCGACTTGATGGAAACGGACATTTTCAATCTCCTCCCCGATGTACCACGACTGCAAAGTCGGATAGCGATCTTTTTCGGGTAGAAACTGCAAAAAGTTCAGTTCCCCCTCAATTCGTAAATAATCCATATATCGACGAACATTTGTCTGATGTGTTACGTTGCCAAAGATGTCAAAACCCGCTACCAAGGCATAATACATCCGTTCAAGCTGCGGATAATCCATGACCCACATTGTTTTTGGTAATTCACCGAGTACTCCACGGTGCACTGAGGCACTTTCAAAATGGCGATAAATGCTAAGGACGGGAGTATCCTTGGCTTTATCCCCTTTCCAAATCGCATCCATCGGTAAACCCTTGGGGTATTCGCTCGCATACATCACCATTTTCGCTTTATAAAAAGCCTCATACCGATCCCGATACTCATCACTAAATACATTCCAGACTTTTCCGCCGCTTCCGTTCTCTGTTGGCAAAGAGAGGTTGTAACGCTGTGAGCGTAAGAAACCAGGATACTTAACCCCAAGATCATATTCAGGATCTATAAACATCATCCAAAAATGGTCTTCGATTACATTAAGGGCAATTTGCCCCTTGCACACAGGACCGCGAATGAAAGAATCGACGATATACTGCGAGTGATCGAGTAAAAACCGATACCGAGAAAGAGATGGTATTTGGGCATACATCACAAAAGGATTACCATTAAACTGGGTATCACAGGAAACGACATGAGGTTTTTGGAGCCATTTTGAACGGATAAACAGCTCCTTGTAGCGCTCCAGCGTCCCATTTTCCAAAGGAAATACTAAGTGCGTTTTATGGACGATCGTGGAATGAATCTTACGGAAACGGTAATAAAATATTTTGACACCCGGATCATCATAGGGACGTACCGTCGGAATAATGACAATCGGAGACGGCGCAGCGGTTGTAGAGCGGACTATCTCGTAAAACTCATTTGTAGGTGTCCCTTCGAAATGAATATGGGCTAAAAAAAGATGATCATACAAATAGCGTGCACTCATCACATGTTTTGGACCATTTCCATTGAAAAAAGCTTCCCATTTTTTGATCTGACCGGCTGCTGCTGGTGAGGGTTCAGTCAATAGGGATTGCTCTTTTATACTCGGCCCTTTTGCCCCTTGTGCGAGCCATTTCATAATGGTTGTGTGTTCGGTATCGCTAAGCGGAGGAAACCCAAACGGCATCCCGCCATGAGGATGTTTATTAATGTATCGGGTAACTTCTTTGGCATTCTCGGCACACGTTAGATCTTCTGCTTCCGGATAATAGCTCCCTAAGGGAAGAGGATTTTTTTGTTTTAAGTCCAGCAACCGCTCCGTAATCGAGCTATTGTTTTCATCATCTAAAAGTTTATCGCTCACACTGAAAAACTCTTTTTTTCGCCACTCTTCTGTCGTTTGGGCATCAATAAACAGACGGGTTGGGTCTTGCGCCTGCAACCTAGTGACCAAATAAACCTTTTTTTTACTTCCACCGCGATCAATTCCCTCAAACGAGTCAAGCTTTAGCTGGCACGGGGAGTTGTAACAAGAATGACACACCGTGCATCGATGCTCCAAAATCGGTTTAACCTCTCTAAGGTAGTTGATTTCAGAACCTAATAGGGGATAACTGCATATAAAAAGTAACATAAAATATTTAATCATAAACGAATTATAGCGCCACAACCTTCGCCATAGACGTCAGCATTGATTCACTTTACCTGTTTACACAGAGTAAGGTATAATCACAGTAAATTCAATTAAAGGCAATACATTGAAACATTCACTCTTGATTACAATCGCGTTACTCTTGCTCACAGGATGTTCTGCCACGTGGAGCGGTTTAAAAGAAGATACAAAAAATGCAACAGACTGGACACAGAAAAAAGTCAATGATAGCGCAACTTACGTCAAAGAAAAAACGGAATAATTAACTCTTTTTGTTTTGTTAACGCGCTCTTATTGTACATTTAATACGTCCCCTCACCTACCGTGATGACGTAATTGTCATCGACTTCGACAACACCAAATGCATGCTGACCGCAGAAGCTTTCATTCATCTCTTGCGCCCATGCACGTGCGATTCGCATTGCGTTTTCTTTATCATTTAATGTTTTAATCTGAGGCATTTGTTTACGTTTTGCGCAGGCGCATAGTTTTTCAACAACAACATGATGATCCATAATATCCCCCTATTTACAGCCACAGCCGCCGCCGACCATGCCAATGACAAAATTGTCATTCACTTCAACCAACTGAAATTCGTGTTTACCACAAAAATTTCCATTCATGTAAGCCAACTGTGATTCTGCCGCTTCTTTGGCTGCATCTTTGCCATCATAGGTAGCAATTTGAGATAATTCCTCTTTTTTCGCACAGCTGCAAAGTTTTTCGATTACGACATGATGTTCCATACTATTTCTCCAATGGTGATTTGAAGAATTAATGCATAGATCGTTCTATATGAGACTTTCGTACTGTACCATTACCCTATTTCGACCGTTATTTTTAGCTTTATAGAGCTGTATATCCGCCTCTTTGTAAAGTTCTTCGCATGTCATTTCAGAAACCGAATCATAAAGGGCTATTCCCATAGATATCGTCACAAAAGGAGAAATATCGTTGTTTATATGAGGGATTTCCATCTTTTCTATTTCTACACGGATACGGTTGCCTAAATCGATATATTCTTCTTCCCTCATACCGCTCACCAATATTGCGAATTCTTCTCCTCCGAGTCTGAAAGCATATTCACCGCTTCGTGATGTATACTCTTTTAAAATTCCGGCTACATCCGTTAACACTTTGTCTCCGGCTTGATGCCCATACGTGTCATTGTACAATTTAAAATTATCGACATCAATCATCATCAGGGCAATGGATGTATCATGCCGTTTCACCCGATTCATCTCTTCTTGAATTTTTTTGACGTAATAACGACGATTGTATAATCCGGTCATAGAATCGGTAATTGCCAACTCTTCGATAAGTTTTTTGTCGGATATATCATGTCGTACTGCCGTATAGCCGATTATCTCTCCATCCTCGATATCCGGTGAAATCGTTGTATCAACCCAATAGTAACCGCCATTTGCATTGGAGTTTTTGATTTCACCATGCCATATTTTTCCGGAAGTAATTGTCTTCCAAATATCTTCAAATAGCTCCCTCGGCATGTCCGGATGGCGTATGATTCGGTGGTTTTTTCCAATAAGCTCCTCTTTTGAATATCCACTGATATCACAAAATGCTTCGGAAGCATAAATAATATTCCCATATTTATCCGTTCGAGAAGTGATAACATACTGATCAACCGTATCGATATACTTTTGAAGATTTATTGATTTTATGCGAATACGCTCTTCCAAATTCTCATTGAGTACTTCAATCTCTTTTTTCTGTTCCGCTAGGGTGAGATTTTGTTGATTTAACTGTGTCATTTTTTGATTGATATCCATCGACATTTTTTGAAATGCCCGAATCAATTGTTGCCATTCTAAATCGTACTGATTATCTTCTATATGAATATCATAGTTCCCTTGCGAAACATCCGATGCGTACTGCGTCAATATCTCGATCGGTTTTGAGAAAGAGCGAAACAATACAATCATCATACTGATAACAACAGCACTGCCGGCTAAAAACAGCAGTAAAATCAATACAAATTGTCTGTACCATGTCTGCAATAACTCGCCCTCATCAATCTTCACCGCAACATTCAATCCAAAATCATCTTGGTAACCCCATGCCACACCCGTATTCGTTCCAGACCGATCGAGCATGTAACATTGGCCCCCTTTTCCTTTTACTGAAACAATAGGTAGAGAATCTATTTGATCGAAAGCATGGATATTATTATTACGCATTGGAGTAGCAGTCAATATTCTTCCGTGATAACTAAACGTTGCAATAATTTCTCCCGTTTTCCCTAATTCTGAGTAGTCATTAATCACATTTTGTATATTTTTATTATCAATCTGCACCGCCACGACCCCTATTATTTTTTCATTATCAACAATCGGTACGGCAATAAAGGCCGCAAAATCATTACTTGGAGCATAAAAATCATAATTAGAGATCTTCGCAGGGCGGTTTTTAAGTGCGCTATTAAAAACACGGGTAAGTTCAGTGTGACTGAACTTACCGCTTAGAAGATTGGTATGCAAATCAGACTCATGTTTGACGGTATAGACAATATCCCCATCCAATGCAATAATGAACAGATCATAAAATCCATTTTTATTGGCAAATGCAGCTAGATTGCTGCGTAGACTTTGAGGGGAACGATCCCAAAATTGTTTCTCGAATATTGGGTGATGATGAGAAGCAAAAAAAACAAGCTGTTTAAAGTTATTTAAAGAAATATAGCTCTGATTCGCATACCTGTCAATAGCATCAAGCTTGTGGAGTAATGTCTTATTGAGACGAGATAAAGCATTCGTGCGAACCGTATCACGTACTTCCCATGCTATTAAAAAAAGTGTAATCAAGGTTACCGATCCAATAGCTGTAAGCCCAATCAAGATTCGCTTAAAAACTGTCATTTTAGTCAATACAATCAAGGAAAATTCCTTTCGTTAGTATTTAGCTACCTATCGCTTTTTTTTAATATCACAAAAAACCTTATTACTATCAGTTTAACATTATATTTCTATTTTAAAAAATAACATCACAAATAGACAGATAAATAAAAATATAAGAATTTCAAAAGATTGATATGTGTAAGTGAAGGCTATTTATAGGTTACGAAAGAGGGGTTGTTTGAAAAATAAAATAAAGTTCGTCTTTGAGAATATTGAGATGTTTGATCACATTATCGCGACGAGTCTCATCCATGACAAAATGTTGATCGATCGAGTCATAAATACGGTCAATGTTCGCATATACTTCTTGAAGTAATTCGGCTTTGATTTTATCGTGTACAGTTGTCATAAATATTCCTATAAGCCGTCATACCCCAAGGGCACAAGAACCTCTATCGAGGTCCTCGGGCTTGATCCGGGGATCCATCTTAAATAAAGAGCTGGATTCCCGCCTTCGCGGGAATGACAAATGTTTTTGATTCAATCTTTCGCAAAAAATTCAACCAAAAAAATCCCCGCGAAAGCAGGGATAGTGACGAAGAAACAATGAAATTAATTTCCCCAAAGGGGAACAACCTTAACGAATAAGGTCGAAGAAATAGTCGGTCGTTGCGATACCTTTGGTATCTTCATCCAACTGGTCAAGAACTTTGTTCGTGATCCACGTCAAAAGATTCAACGCACCGTCGTATCCGCTGATAGAGTAACGGTGAAGGTGATGACGGTCGAAAATCGGGAATCCGATGTAGATCAACGGAGTTCCTGTATCACGCATCAACTCTTTACCGTAGCTGTTACCGATCATGAAATCGACAGGCTCAGTAAACAAGAGTGAACGCATAGCCCATAAGTCTTTTCCAGCCCATACATTCAAACTGTCTTTTGCAGGAGAGGTATCAAGCATTGCTCTCATCTCTGCTTCCCAGCCGTTTGGTGCATTATGGCAAAGGACGTGAGTAGGCTCAGCACCCATCTCTAACAAGAATGATACTGCTCCGATTAGGAAGTCAGGATCGCCCCAGATAGCGAATTTTTTACCGTGCATATACGGATAGCTGTCTTGCATCGCATCAACCAAACGGCCGCGCTCGATTTTGAGTTTTTGTGGAACTTCTGTCCCTGTCAACTCTGCAAGTTTCATAACGAACTCATCTGTCCCTTTGAGACCGACTGGGTTAGAGAATCCACCTGCGTGTTTCCAACGTTTTTCGACCATTTTCATGGTTTTAACGGTAGCGTATTTTTGCAATGAGATCGTTGCACTTGAGTTGATACAATCTTTTGCATCATCGATTTTTGTTCCGCCTTGGAACATTTCGTATTGACCCGCTGGCATATCCCATTGATCAGAGTGGTCACCCAACATGATATAGTCTGTGCCGAACGCTTCTACGATAGTTTTTACCGAACGAAGACTTCCAATATACGTTTCAAAACCAGGGATGATGTTGATACGTTGTTTCGTTTCGCCTTTGTTTCCTTCCGTAAGCTGTGACATGATACCGTGCATCATATTGTCATATCCAGTGATATGGCTACCTACGAATGAAGGTGTATGAGCGTATGGAATCGGATAATCAGCTGCCAAATATTCTCCGCCGTCTTCTTCTTTTGCCGCGATGATAAATGCCATCAAGTCGTCCCCGATAACTTCCGCCATACAGGTAGTAGAAACGGCGATCATTTTAGGTTTATACACTGCTGCACAGTTTTTAAGACCCTCTTTCATATTTACCAAACCACCAAATACCGCAGCATCTTCGGTCATAGAATCCGATACACAAGGAGTCGGCTCTTTGAAGTGACGGGTAAAATACGAACGGAAATACGCAACACAACCGTGTGAACCGTGAACGTAAGGCATTGTACCCTCAAATCCGAGTGCAACCATAACAGCCCCAAGAGGCTGACATGCTTTTGCAGGATTAACGGTGATTGCTTCACGAGCGAGGTTTTTCTCACGGTAATCCCATGATTTTGTCCACTCTGCGATCTCATCTACTTTTGCAGGGTTAACCGCAAGCATAGAAGATTCGAATTGCTTTTTGTTTTTGAGCACCTCTTGGTACTCAGGGCGTTTAAACAGGTCTTTCCCGTTTACAATTTTTTCTACTTCTTGCATGACCTCAACCTTCCTTTTCCCATGGTGCTTTTGAGTGCGCCCATACTGGTGAATTAATCGCTAAATCCATATCTGACGCGAAGATAGCAAATCCGTCGTACCCGTGGTACGGTCCGCTGTAATCCCATGAGTGCATCTGACGATATGGAAGACCCATTTTTTGGAATACATACTTCTCTTTGATCCCTGAAGCTACAAGGTCTGGTTGAAGTTTTTTAACAAATGCTTCAAGCTCATACTCGTTGACGTCATCGTAGATAACAGTTGAACGGAATATCTCTTCTTTAGTACGTTTGTAGTCATCATCATGAGCAAACTCATAACCTGTACCGATTACTTCCATACCCAAATCTTCATAAGCTCCGATAACGTGACGAGGACGAAGACCGCCGACGAACAACATAACCGTTTTACCTTCAAGACGAGGTTTATATTTCGCGATAACTGCATCGATCATCGGTTGGTACTTCGCGATAACTTCTTCACATTTAGCTTGTACGCTTTCGTCAAAGAACGCCGCAATTTTACGGAGTGATTTGATGGTTTGAGAAGGCCCGAAGAAGTTGTACTCGATCCAAGGAATCCCATACTCTTTTTCCATATGACGGCTGATGTAGTTCATTGAACGGTAGCAGTGAAGCAGGTTCAATTTTACTTTTGGTGTCAATGCCATCTCTTTAAGCGTTGCATCGCCTGACCATTGTGCTACAACACGAAGACCCATCTCTTCAAGAAGAATACGGCTTGACCATGCGTCACCGCCGATGTTATAGTCTCCGATGATCGCAACGTCATAATCGGTTGCTGTTACATCGCTGGTATCGATATTTACTTTACCGTCAAAGATAAAGTCACGAACCGTGTCGTTTGCAATGTGGTGACCCAGTGATTGAGAAACCCCACGGAAACCTTCACAGTTAACCGGAACGATAACTTTGTCGATCTCTTTTGCTTTTACACGTGATACCGCACCGATATCATCCCCGATCAAACCGATCGGACACTCGGATTGAACCGTGATACCGTTATTGAGTGGGAAAAGTTCTTCGATTTCATCGATACATTTACCCAATTTTTTGTCTCCGCCGAAAACGATGTTGTTCTCTTGGAAATCCGAGCTAAAGTTCATCGTTACAAACGTATCAACACCGGTTACACCGATATAATAGTTACGGCGACCTGCACGGCTGTATTGACCGCATCCGATAGGTCCGTGACTGATGTGGATCATGTCTTTGACAGGACCCCATACAACCCCTTTTGACCCTGCATAAGCACAACCGCGTTGGCTCATAACACCTGGAACGGTTTTTTTGTTTGAACGGACATCACCGCACGTTTTTTGATTTTCATCATTTGGCGATCCGACACCGAGGTGTTTTTCACGGTTTTTCGCCGCTTTCTCCGGATACGCTTTTAAGATCTCTTCAATGGCCGCTTTTTGTTTAGCTTCTAGTGTTTCTGGTCCCATAATACACCTCTTCCTTACGCGACTTCGATGCGAAATTGTTCCATCGAATCTAAGTTATGACACAATTTCATTGTCTCATCATCTGCTGCATCAACACGTTTTGAGATTTCTGACATTTGGTAACGATTCATGTAAATCATGTACTTTTGAGTTTTTTCAGGATTCTCTTCTTTGAAATAATGGACCATTGCACGGAACAAGAAAGTATCTTTATTCGTGTAGCTCAACCACTCTTTATCTCTCTCTTTAGTACCCATCAAAAGTTTGATCTCTTTAACGTCACTGATATCAACATCGGCAATTTTTTCTGCAACTAATTCGTCTGGAATGTGATTCCCCATTGAAGCTGGGAAGTGAAAACCTAATACAAACATCTAATCTCCTTTTTCTGTTGTTTTCTTTTCATTATTAACAAGATGTTATTGGTCATTTTCATGACGGCCATTGAAGATTCCTCAAAAGAGGGTTCCTCGTCATTCCGTGCTACGACACGGAATCCAGTGCGCTTAAATACAATAAATGGATCCCGTATCAAGTACGGGATGACAACGATTTACGCCTCTGCCGCTTTACCGACTTGTGTCTCATCCACTTCGTCTTCAAGACCGAATGCAAGAAGAAGTTCTTCTAATTCATCCATCGTGATTGGAGTTGGGATAACTTTCATATCGTTATAAACGATTTTACGAGCAAGCTCTTTGTATTCGCGAGCTTGGTCGGAGAATGGGCTGTACTCAACAACGGTCATACGACGTAGTTCTGCGTGCTGAACGATGTTGTTACGTGGTACGAAGTGGATCAATTGCGTACCCAAACGTTGAGCAAGCTCTAGCGCCAAATCGTACTCTTTGTCCGTCATACGAGCGTTACAAATAAGTCCTGCAAGACGTACTCCACCCGTGTTTGCGTATTTCAAAATCCCTTTAGAGATGTTGTTTGCCGCGTACATCGCCATCATTTCACCTGACATTACGATGTAGATCTCTTGTGCTTTACCTTCACGAATCGGCATTGCAAATCCGCCGCACACAACGTCACCAAGAACGTCATACGAAACGAAGTCAAGACCTTCTTCATCGTAAGCACCCTCTTCTTCGAGGAAGTTAATCGCTGTAATAACACCGCGACCTGCACAACCTACTCCTGGCTCTGGTCCGCCTGACTCTGCACAGTTGATCCAACCGCCCGGAGTTTTTTGATCAAAAAGACCTTTACCCCAAAGGCGCGCTTGCTCCATCTCTACATCTTCAATGGTTCCCAATTCTGCTGCAAGAGAAAGAATAGTGTCTTGTGCTTTCTCGTGCAAGATCAAACGTGTTGAATCCGCTTTCGGATCACATCCGACGATCATAATATTTTTTTCGAAATAGTGTGACATTGCTGCCAATGTATTTTGAGATGTGGTAGATTTACCGATCCCACCTTTTCCGTAGAACGCGATTTGTCGCAAGCTAGCTGCTCCAGCCATGTTATCCCCTTATTTTTGAACTTCACTTAGGTTGATGCAAGGGGTGTTCTATGGTTTTTTGGACATTTTTCAAAACAACCGTTACAAAGGTACGACAATGAAACAAAATTGTAGGAATAGGTATTGCAGGGGTAGACAACAATCAATTAGTAACATTTTAGGAGGCACATGGATCGTTACATGCCACTTGTATCCGTATATATAAGTAGATTAATGATAAAATTACATAATTAATATTTATCAGTTAGAAATTTTTGCTAAAGGGAAAGTAAACGTTGCACTTCATTGAGTATATCTATTTTTTCTACGGCCTTGCATTTTTTCTCTTCGGCTTCAGTATCCTCCACTATCCAATGGAAAACTCTATTTTCAAATTTGCCCGTGAATTAAAATACCTGGGACTCTTTGGGATTCTCCACGGAATATCCGAATGGCTGGTCCTGTTCAAGTTGCTGGAAACGGGAGAGGCAAAGGAGTTGCTTAACATAGCCGATTTTAGTCTAATGAGCCTCTCCTATATCGTACTCCTCTATTTTGCTTTGCGCGTTATTTGGGATCGGTATCTTGCGATGAAACTCATCAGCCTTATTATTATAGGATCGTTGATAGTGATGATTACCTTTAATCTTTTCTCATTTAACAATGCAACCATTCTAACTCGCTACTTCCTCGGCGCTCCTGGAATTTTCTTAACCGCTTATATATTTGCCCATCCATTTTACGTCGTTCAAGGATTAGTTTATGACTCCGTAAAACGATGTACTTTTACCCTATCCATCATTTTTTTCATTTACGGCATCCTCGCAGGGCTCATTGTCCCCACCGGAGCTTTTTTCCCGGCATCCGTTCTCAATGCCGATACCTTTCAATCTCTGACCGGACTGCCGGTTCAGCTCTTTCGAGCTTTATGTGCAATCGTAGCGAGCTATGCAATTAGTAAAATCCTTCAAGTGTTCAAGCATCAAACCGATTTCCATCTTTTTAAACTTTCCAAGGCTCTGGAAGAGAGCGGAGATACCGTGGTGATCACCGATATAGAAGGGAAAATCGAGTATGTCAACCGCGCATTTGAGGAAGAATCAGGATTTTTGGCGGAGGAAGCACTCAATAAAAAAACCAATATTCTCCGCTCCGGAGAACATAGAAATTCCTTTTATGAGAAGCTGTGGCAAACAATCCTAGGAGGAAAAACCTATCGCGGAGTAGTTACCAATAAGCGAAAAGATGCAACTCTCTATCACGAGTTCAAAACCATCGTTCCCCTAAAAAATAAACGAGGAGAGATCACCAATTTTATCTCAACCGGTAAAGACATTACCTCGCGAGTCCTCTTTGAACACGAGCTGGAAAAAGCTGCAGCGACTGATCCTCTGACCGGTGCGGCGAACCGCTTGCAGTGTGACCGGTGGCTCAAATCAGCAACCGACCAGGCCCGAGTATTTAATACGCCGATTACACTGATACTCTTTGATATCGATGACTTCAAAAAAGTCAACGATACCTTCGGACATAACGCAGGGGATAATGTCCTGATACAGATTTCCGAAATCGTCCGTACCCTGATGCGAAGCAGCGATATGTTTGCCCGGTGGGGTGGTGAAGAGTTTTTAATTTTGCAAACTGACACCCCCTTTGAGGGGACAATGGCCCTCGCGGAGCGACTCAGAAAAGAGATCGAACAATCAACCTTTAAAGATGTCGGTCAAATCACCATTAGCATCGGTGTAGCACAGTACGATGCAGTAGGAAGTATTGAGGCGTTTGTCAAAAAGGCGGATGATGCCATGTATGCAGCAAAAAAACAAGGAAAAAATAGGATTGTGGTTGACAAAAGATAATAGCTTAATGACGCTATTCGATACATCAACCCCATGTTTCTCGTCTCGAATCCAAAGGTACGGTAAAATAGATACCGTTGTCTCTATAAATTCGCGTTGATGCTAAAATGTAATTGTGGCATGGTTGCGGATCAAAAAAATGTGATTTTTATCTATTTGATTAAAAAATAAGCTACTAAGGTGACTCGTTACTTTACCAATCCGTTACACTTCCTCTAAAAAGGGGCGGCTATGACCAACAAAGAAAAATCAATCCATAATCTCCATCAAGCCAGAACATCACATATCCGCTGGGTCAATGCAATTAAACTACTGATATCGGGTATCGATGTATCCTCCGATACAATTACTCTCTCTCCTACTGATTCACCCTTTGGAAAATGGTTTTATGGTGAAGCAATGATTTTTTCACTAGGAACCTCTCGAATGGCTCTCGAAGATATTGAAACACTGTTACTCTCATTGCATGATAAATACACCAAAATTTACCCTATCTATTATGGACAGAAAAAGAAAACACGTTTAGGAGGATTTTTAGGAGGTAAGAGTAAAGCAAGCGAGCATGAAATCGAACTCTCTCTACGCTATTATGAAGAGATCATTCTACTCTCCGATCAACTTAAACATAAGCTCCGTATTTTAGAAGCGCAATTTATGGGTTTCACAGAAGAAAAATTTGACGAATACTGCCGTTTTACTGAAAAAGAGACCATTGTACCGATCGAACTGAAGATACCCGAACCTTCCATAGATGAGGGAGCCTATCATTATGGAGCGCGGGGGAGATAATACATCAACCCCATATTATTCATCTCAAATTCAAACTTTTGATAGAAAGTAATTGCCGATATATTTCGTTTGTCGGCTCCCAATGCAATACGTCCATAGCCAAGGATATGTGCATGTTCAATCATAGAACCAAGGAGTAAGCGACCAACTCCGATCCCTCGATACTCATGCGATACAATCATATCTTCGATCAATCCGACACGTTCCCCCATCGCAGTAGAGATAAGGCTTTGCATGGAGATCATCCCTATCACACGGTTAGAAATTTCGGCTACCACTATAATAGAACCTTGATATTGAAGAAGCAATTGCAATCCACGGATCTGTTTATCCCTATCAATAATAAAATCATCTTCGATAGCGAAAAGTTCAGCAAGCAGACCTGCCATAGCTGGAACATCATTGCTTTTGGCTTTACGGATAGTGACGTTAGCGTCCACTCTTCATCCTCTCAAGTATTTCTCCAAGTTTATCGTTGCGTAACTGAATCAATCTGTCAATCTCTTCATAATCAAAATTTCCAGTATACGCCATATCAAAAATTCGTAAAAGTGCAGCGCGGCAACAGCTCTTGTCACACTCGGTAACGAGCTTTTTAGCTTTTTTGTAGGGGAGGGAGGTCTCTTGGAAAATTTTGATGGCATCGGCAACACTCTTGCCACCGCATTCACAAATTTCGCAGGCTAAAATTTCTTCTTTGGTAGGCATAAGAGCCTCCTTTAGTACGATAAATCAAAACTAAGATAGGTTTGTATTCTACCTTGTCATCCCGTGCTCCGACACGGGATCCAAAACCACGAAATGCGTGGATACCGTATCAAGTACGGTATGACGGAGTATTCAAGCTTAATTCTGATTTAGTATGCTTCTTTACAGAGAATGCTCTGCTTTATACGCATTTGCTTTTTCGACAGCAACGTAGAGTTTTTCAGCCAATTCCGGCATCTTAACATGGTTGCTCCACACAGTATCTTCGACAATATCATGAATCTCAGAGGCAACTTCTATCGCCAAGCGTTTGAGTTTTGCCAACTCTTTTTTGTGTTCTACTTCGGTCATAATAAACTCCTTATTTTTAGTTTAAATGCAAATTTTGTTCACAGTGAAAATGCGTAAATATTATTAAATTTAACACTATGCACTTCTCCGTAAAACATGTGTAAAAACGTCCCTTTTTGTTGAAAGTGATATTTTTCATACAGATCCACTGCTTTGGTATTTCCCATCGGAACATCGGCGAGCACTTTCTTCAATCCTCGAAAATACAGAACTCCCTGCATCATTTTTTCCGCTTCCTCGTCAAACCCCTCACGGCATTGCCACGGACCAAGATACACTCCGCGTGCATTGATAACACTGGAGTGTTGGAACGAGTTTGGGAGGGCGAATTTCAGCGAACTGTTGCGCTCCATCTCATCGAGTATAAATCCCATACGATCTTCCCCGAATGTCTCAAAATCAAGCTTACGAATCATCGCATCGAAGTTTCCGCCATCGAGCTCTTTTGCCTGTGCATTGGTAAAACTAAACGGGGGAACTTTTCCGACATTAAGATATCGCCCTACTTCCATGACCGATTTAAAACCGCTTTGCTCAAAAAAATCTTCGAGTTGAGGATTGGCGTGCAAATAAAGAGAAGGGTGCTCCTCTTTTAAAACACCAAAAAGGGTATTAAATAGCCGCCGTCCGATCCCCTGCTTTTGATGCGTCGGTTTGACCATAAAATATTTAATCATCGCCGAGGATTCAAACTCGATTGCCATCACTGCACCGACAAGTACCCCTTCATCGTAGGCACCGTAGCACAGATGCGGTGCGTGCATCATCATGAGTTTTACATGGTATCCATCGAGTAACCAACCGGTCTCTTCGGAAATTTTAATCAGATCCGGAACATCGACAAACTTTAGCCACCCTATATACATGCCGCGTCCTGATAGAGAGATTTAAGTTCGAACACATCCAGCACCCGTTTACGTGAGGTTACAATTTCTCGGATTTTTGGAAGAAGATCGCTTAAGATACTGTTATCCGCACTGATACCCATCCGTTTTAGATGGTAGCGTATTGTTGCACTTCCAGAGTGTTTGCCGATAGGATACGAACTTTCTAATCCCACTTCACTCGCTTCATACGGTTCATATGCGCTTGAGTCTTTCATCATACCGCTTGCGTGAATGCCGCTCTCGTGGGCGAAAATATGTTCCCCCACGACAGGAGCATTGGATGCGAGTGTCATATTGGCTGCACTCGCGACTGTTCCCACTAAATTTCGAATCAGGAGAGGATCGATAAGGCGTGCCTCACCGTAGAGATGTTTCAATGCCATGAGAATCTGTTCAAATGAAGCATTGCCCGCCCTCTCACCTAACCCCATTACGGTCGTGTTCATACTGATGGCCCCTGCATCAATTCCGCTGAGGGCATTGGCGTTGGCAAGTCCAAAATCGTTGTGAGTGTGCATTTCAATCGGGAGGAGATTTAGATCACATAACGACTTGACTGCTTTGTACGTTTGTGTTGGAGTCATAATGCCGATCGTATCGCAATAGCGAAAACGATGCGCTCCGCATTCACGTGAGAGTTCCATCACATCACGGATAAATTCATGAGAGCCTCGTGAACTGTCTTCACCGCCGATACAGACAAACAGTCCTTCGCGAGTGGCAGCAGAAACCACACGTTCGAGTTCACTTAATACTTTTATTTTACTTCCGCCGAATTTGACATCAATCAAAATATCGGAAATAGGAATCGATAAGTCAACCGCTTTGACACCGCACGAAAGCGATGCATCAAGGTCTTCCATTTTCATCCGATTCCACGTCATCATTCGAGCGCGTAATCCTAGAGAAAGAAGGGTTTTTATATCCTCACGCTCTTTGACACCCATTGCTGCAATACCAATTTCGAGTTCATCCGCTCCGCACGCATCCAACAGCGTTGCGATACGGATTTTTTCGTCGGTATTGAACGCGACGTAAGCGGCTTGCTCGCCGTCACGCAATGTTGTGTCATTTATGAGTGCCATAATAGGTTCCTTCCCGTCATCCTCGGGCTTGACCCGGGGATCCATCTTCATTAATGCATAACTGGATTCCCGCCTTCGCGGGAATGACGATGTATTAGTTCACTTCCGCGTTTTCATCCACACCGAAATATTTACGAGATGCTTTGAGTACCGAAATCTCGATAGGCTCATAGGCATAGCTTTGATCCGCAACGATACCTGCAGCTTTAAGATCGTCTTGAGGGCATCCGCCGATTTTTGCGGTAAGGACCATTTGCACGTCTTTGAGTTTTTCCAAAATTGGAGCCAGTGGATTCGTCCCATCAGGACCTGCACAATATTCTGCATCCACTTTACGGTGATGGATAAATCGAATCCCTTTGTCTCCTGCTTCATAAATCAAGAACTCTTTAACACTACCAAAGTGCATGTTAATCATCCCCTCACCCGCAGTCGTAACCGCAACGAGGATCGTCACACCGTTGGAGCTAAGTTCTTCTTTCTCTTTTCGGACACGGTCGTTTGCACGGTCGAGGAAGAAACGGAACTCTTCAATTTTCGCTTGTGCTTCTTGGCGTGCTTCGAGATCGTATTTGATTTGGAGTTCATCGAAACTAAGCCCTGAGAAGGTGTCTTTGGTAAACTCTCCGCCACGGTCTTCACCGATAAGCCCTACCGCATCGGCACGACACTGACGGCAATGCTGCATCAACTTCATATCATGTCCGCACGCTTCTTGCGCTGCCATTTGCTCTTGATCGGTAGCACTGGGTACTCCATCGAGGGCAAATTTGGTTCCGAACTCCGGCTCAGAGAGAATCGGCATAATGTTGTGCAAGAAGACACCGATCTCTTTGAGCTTTCGTGAAACTTCCGGTAAATGTTGGTCATTGATACCCGGAATTAGTACCGAGTTGGCTTTAATCAAAATCCCTTTTTCAACACATTTACGCATCCCTTCTAGCTGATTTGCCAAAAGGATCTTTGATGCCTCTTTCCCATAGATACGTTTATTGTCATGGAAAATCCACGGATAAATCAGACTTCCAATCTCACCCGTCTCATCGACGCTGTTAATCGTAACGGTAATGTGATCGATATTGTATTCGACCATCTCATCAACAAAATTAGGCAATTCCAAACCGTTCGTAGAGAGACACAATTTTAAATCTGGTGCAAATTCGCGCACCATTCCAAATGTCTCAAACGTCTTTTTAGGATTAGCAAGAGCATCGCCGGGACCCGCGATCCCAAGAACACTCATACGTTGAACTTCTCCGCCAACGAACATAACTTTCTTCGCAGCTTCCACAGGTGAAAGGCGTTCTGACGTAACACCTGGGCGTGACTCGTTTGAACAGTCGTATTTACGGTTACAGTAATTGCATTGGATATTACACGCAGGGGCAACCGCAACGTGAATACGGGCATAGTGGTGGTGAGCACCTTCTGAATAGCATGGATGATTGTGGATCTTTTCCTTAATATCATCGGGCATAAAAGCTTCAGTTCCAGTTGATGAACAGCTCATAGTATCTCCTTGTTATTATCATTATTTCAATGATCTGCCTCATCCAGCACCAACCATTTTCTACGTTCTGTTATGCAAATAGCGTTCTTATCGATTACGAAGCAATCGTGGTTCAATCGTGACAATTTTGTATTTAGGGGAACAAAGCCGTTGTTGCCTTTTCAAACCTCTATAGATAATGAAAGCAAGAACAAGAGTTGCAATAGTTAGGTCAATACAAGGAGTCTCTGATGATCGTTGCCATACCGATAGATGCATTCAAACGTGTCTACCACTACAATCCATGTAGCGCAACGATGTTCGCACTGTATGAGCTAAGCGGAGATCGCAAAGATATTCGCTATCGACATTTGGAATCCAAACTCAATCCATGGAAAAAATGTGAAGGGGAGATGGTGTGTGATCCGAAGATGAAAGAGAGTAACTGTGACAGTGACAAAAGTCGCGATCCTCATCACATCAGTGAACATTACGCACTGCTAGAAGTCATTGGTAAATGCGACTATCTTATCACGGGTCAATATTGTCTCAATACTTTTTATGCGATGCGCAATGTCGGAATCAAAATCCATAAAATTCCTCCCTTTATGAAAACGACACACGAAGCGATGAACCACTTTATCATCGGTGCCGAGATCACCGACAACCTCCAATACATCCACCCGGCATCGTAATACAAAAGCTGCTTTTTTTCGCTACAATCTATCCAACTTTGTAAAAAAGAGCAAAATTATGCAAGAGCTTCTACTTATTCTCTTCCTGCTCCCTTTTTTTGCCGCCGTCGGCGTACTTAGCGTTAAACGGTACGCTGGGATCATTACCTTTTTTACTGCCACTTTTTTGATGGCCGCATCCTCGCTTGCTTACCTCTCTTTCGAATCCAGTTTTACCCTCTCACTTTCCTATCTAAGCGTCCCGTTTTTGGTAACGGACCTAGTTCTTTTGGGATATTTCGCCACTATAGGCTATACGAGCCGAAACAAAAAAATTCTTTTTCTGAGTATCGTACAGGCGGCTTTTTTGTTTCTCCTTGAAAACTTTTCCTCACGAGAAGGCTACGACATCGTCGTTGATAAACTCTCCCTATTTATGTTTTTGCTCATCAATATCGTAGGTTCCCTCATCCTCATCTACGCCGTCCGCTACATCAAAGACGAAACCTCAGATATCTCCAAGCAAGCGGTCTTTCTCGCTATACTCACAGCCTTCCTCGGCGTCATGAACCTGCTTGTATCGGTCGATAATATTGAATGGCTCTTTTTATTTTTCGAAATGACGACACTTGCCAGTTTTTGGCTTATCGGCTTTAGGGACGATGCCGAGTCTCAGGAAAATGCCCGTATTGCCCTTTGGATGAACCAAATCGGCGGTGTAGCTCTTCTAGCAGCCGCACTTGTCGCAAAAGCAGAGCTTCACACCGTCTATATCTCCGAGATTTTAACGCACGGGGGAGAGACTCTGATACTTTTCACAGCGTTTTTTGCCGTCGCCGCCCTCATCAAGGGGGCGCAAATGCCGTTTTCGCCGTGGCTTCTTGGGGCAATGGCGGCACCCACCCCCGTCAGTGCGATACTCCACTCTTCCACTATGGTAAAAATCGCCCCCTACTTTATCTTGAAAATCTCTCCGGCACTTGCAGGGACAGCCGTAGGAGGGGTTATCGCCCTTATCGGAGCCATCTCCTTTCTCGTATCGGCCGCCCTTGCCCTGAGGGAAGAGAACTTTAAAAAAATCCTCGCCTATTCAACTATTTCACTGCTGGGGCTTATGATACTTACTGCATCGCTGGGTACACCGCTGAGTGTCCTTGCTTGTATGCTTCTCATCCTCTTTCACGGTGTATCCAAAGCGATGCTCTTTATGTGCGCAGGGGTTTTGGAGAAGAAATACCATATCAAAAGTATCGAATCAGTGGAGGGGCTGATCAACAAGGCTCCAATCCTAACGTCACTTATCATTCTGGGATTTTTAAGTATTTCCCTCCCCCCTTTCGGTGTTTTTTTCGCCAAATGGATTGTATACGAAGGGGGTGCCGGTATTAGCGGTCTTATAGTGACGCTCCTGCTCTTTTTTATCGCGGTCGGAAGTGTCGCATTGACCCTTCTGTATTTTAAAACCGTCGGCAGATTCGTCGCAAACGACGATACAAAAAGTTCAAAGGAAGATTATTCGTATCTGGCTTCCCCTCTTATCCTCGGAATGTTTCTCCTCGGGTTTAGTTTTTTTATCTCCCCTGCAATTGGAGGATTTTTTAAAGAGAACGCCTCATTTGTCGTCTCGTCCGTCGTACCGATCAGCGGCGATTTTTGGGGGATTACCCTCCCTTTCGGAAGACTCGAATTTTGGCATATTGTGGCCGCATTTTTGCTCCTGGGCGTCGCACCGCTCCTTGCGGCAAAAATACGGCTAAAAGGGATAGACAAGGTCAAACCGTACTCCTGCGGCGAGAAAATAGAGACAAGCGCCTACTCTTTCTACTTTGACCCCGCAAAAAATATTGAAAAAGTCGCCAATACTGTCTCCGCCGCCCTTTTTCTCCTTATTATCCTACTGGGAGCGTTAAATCTATGAGCTGGCTTCTTACCCTTTTGGCCCCGATCTTGGGGGGATTCCTGTACGGCATTGAGCGAAAACTAACGGCTCGGATGCAGTCGCGCAAAGGGCCCCCAATCCTGCAGCCGTTCTTTGATCTTTTTAAGCTGGCCGACAAACGGCCGATGGTAGTGCACTCCTACCACGCGTTTATGGGTATTATCCACTTTGTAGCAGCCTGGGTGGCTCTCTCCGTCTTGTTTTTCGGCGGAGACCTATTGGTAGCAATCTTTTTTCATCTCCTCTCCACCTCCCTTCTTATCGTTGCGGGATACTCGGTAAAATCGACCTACAGCCGCCTCGGCGCGACACGAGAACTGATCGCGATCGCCGCATTGGAGCCGATACTGATACTGACCGCCATTTCTTTTTACCTCCATACGGGAAGTTTTGAGGTTTCGAAGATACTAACTGCCCCCACTTCGATTTTCACTTCTGTTTTAGGATTTTTAGCGCTTCTCATTGCCCTGCCTGGACTTCTCAAAAAATCTCCGTTTGACGCGGCTGAAGCACATCAGGAGATCGTCGGCGGAGTCGAGATAGAGTTTTCGGGATTTTTTTACGATACGGTGTATGCGGCCAAATGGCTTGATATGCTCTTCGTCTTTACCCTCGTATTTTTGTTCGGCGGAAGCAGTTTTGTCGTGGGGGGAGCACTGGCCGTATTCGCCTTTTTCGTCGTCCTCCTTGCGGATAATTCGACTGCGAGGGTGCGCTACTGTGACATGGTTCGTCTCCTCTACTCGCTCGCTTTCGTCCTCGCAGGTGCAAATATCATTTTGGGGGTAGTCTTATGATACAAGAGTTCTTAAAAAAATTCCGCAAAAAATCGCCGTGGCTGCTTCACTACAATGCCGGCAGCTGCAACGGCTGCGACATCGAAATTTTGGCCTGCCTCGCTCCAAAATACGATCTTGAGCGACTCGGGGTCAGAAATACGGGTAATCCGAAACAATCCGATATTTTCCTCGTCACCGGACCCGTAACGATGAGAAGCCGAGAGAGGCTAGTGGAGCTCTACACACAGATGCCTGAGCCAAAAGTCGTGGTAGCGTGCGGCTCCTGCACCTGCACCGGCGGTGTATTTCGGGGAATGTACAACGCCGAAGACGGAATCGACCGCTATATCCCCGTAGATGTCTACATCGGCGGATGTGCCCCGCACCCTGAGCAGATTATTGACGGAATAGTCAAAGCATTGGAGATACTGGAAACAAAAACAAAAGAGATCGAACAACCCAAAAAGCTCATGGGGAAAATAACCGAAAACGACGGGCAAACCGATAAAACGAAGATGGCAGGGTCACTATGAAAACGACAAAAGAGCTGGTAACGCTGCACGAGATCAGAGGCGCCATCGAGGGATTTTATGACCCGCAAATATGGCATTTTGTCTGTATCAACGGACTTTTTGAGAATGACGAGTTAGAAATCCAATGGTGTTTCGCCAAGATCGGCGTAAAAGACGAATGGAAAGTCTTTTACGCCAAAGCCCCCGGTGATGCGCTCCTCCCCAGCCTTGCCGACATCATGCCGACCGCGCGGATGTACGAGGGGGAACTGCGTGATCTACTGGACGCGAATTTTGAAAACTCGGTCAAAGGGATGTTTATCGAGCTTGACGGCCTTGAAGCTCCGCTAAGGATCAAACGATGAAAAAAACGATACACATACCGATTGGGAGCCAGCATATTTCTCTATTAGAGCCGGTTCGCTTTAGCTTCGAGTGCGAAAACGAAACGATTATAAAGGTGGAAGCGGATGTCGGATACGTCCACCGAGGAGTAGAACTTGCCTGTACGACGAAGTTTAAATTCAAGCAGGTCGGCTATGTCGTCGCACGGGTCTGCGGCCTGTGCGCAATCGTACACTCCACCTGCTACACCCTCGGAATCGAAGAGCTCATGGGGATAGAGGTACCCAAACGGGCCTCCTATCTTCGCCTGATTGCAAACGAACTCGACCGTATCCATTCCCATCTCCTTTGCCTCTCCCACACCGCTGAAAATGCAGGTTATGAAGCTCTTTTTATGCGCATTATGAAAGACAGAGAGCTTGTCATGGAGGTGCAGGAAGCGATGACGGGCAACCGCATCCAATTCGACTATGTCTCCATCGGCGGCGTCAACAAAGATATGAACTCCGAGTTGGAAGGAGTTATCCGGAACAAACTGGGGCTTTTACACCAAAAAGTAGCTGAGATCAAAGAGCTCTTCGACAACAACTGGAGCCTCTCCCTCAAATACAAAAACGTCGGCGTCATAACCAAAGAGATGGCCTACCGATCTTCCCTTCTAGGCCCTATTGCCAGAGCCAGCGGGGTAAATTTTGACGTCCGAAACGACAGTGACTACCTCCCCTACTCGGAACTCGGATTTAAAAGCATAACGATGGAAGGGGGTGACATACACTCCCGGAATATGGTGCGTCTATTTGAACTATTTGAAAGCATCCGACTCATTGAAACGGCGCTTGATGGGATGCCAGAGGGGGAAATCGCCGCAAAAGTACGGGGAACGCCGGAGGGGGAGAGCTACATGAGGGTCGAGGCACCCAGAGGGGAATGCTTTTACTATCTCAAAGCCTCCAAAGGGCAGTATCTCGACAGAGTCCGTATCAAAACCCCGACCTTCGGTTCGGTACCCGGCATGATCGAGGCGCTCAAGGGGTCGAACTACGCCGACGTTCCCGCCATCATCGCCTCGTTCGACCCCTGTCTATCCTGTACGGCGAGGTAAAAAATGTTAAAAGCAGCCTTTAACGCCCTGAAAAACCTCTTCAGCACCCCCGCCACGATCGATTACCCCTTCGAAAAATCGCCCAAGAACAAAGAGGCGAGAGGGCTGATCCTCTTTGAAGAACCCAAATGCATCTGGTGCCTGAAATGCGAGGATGTCTGCCCTCCCGGTGCAATACGGTTTACACAAGACAGAGAGAGTTTCGATTATACGTATCACTACAACCCCTACCTCTGCATCTATTGCTCCGAATGCGTCAGAGCATGTCCTGACTCAGCTGTAGCCCTCAGCCAGTGCAATGAACTATCCCCCCCAACGGATGATAAAAATATGAATGACAACTGGTTTAAGATAGAAAAAGAGGCTGAAGAGTCCAAAATAGCGGTAAAAGAGCTCAAAAAAATAAAAAAAGAGGAAAGTTCCTAAAATTTTACATTTTTGTCTCTCCCTTCTCGCATGGCCTCATAATCCGACAAATAAGACTAAATCCCTCCCATTTACTTCAAGAACGCTAAATGCATTTACTACTCCAATACGTCATAAAGGAGTCCGTTTTGCAGATAATCTACAATACATCCACGCTGTATCTTGAAGATATGCCGCTCGATGTCGGTTATGCCTCTGAAAAGGTGACACTCAAAAATCACTCCAATGAGACTTTTAGTATCGGCGGTCAAAACGGCTTTACACAGCTCATACTTTCGGCTCCTTTTATTAATAATGAGTTTCTCACCCAACTCGAAGAGATTGATACCTTGCTAAGCCTCAATGCATTGCAAGGTATCAGTAAAGCCCTTGTCGTTGCCAGTGCTCAACACACCAATCCCCAGATGGAGGGATGGCAGTTTGGAATCGATACCGACGAGGCTTTCGGAGATTACTACGGTACGCGCATTGCCAAAGGAGAACTGGGAGGAGAGTTTGCCAAAGGACTCTTCATCGTTTCAAAAGACGGCGCACTGTTTTACAATGAAATACTGGATGATCTAAATAAGCCTTATTCACTCGAAAAAGCACTACCAAAAATCGCTGCGGCGATGAACTGTTATACCGGAAAAGGATGCCACTAATGGACACAAAAATCGAAACAATCAAAAAAGAATTACGCAATCAAACCACTATCCCCTACTTCGGATTGGGTGTATTTGAGGGGATCATGACAAAAGAGGGTGAGGCAGTGCCTCATAACAGTGATTCTCTGATTTTGGCGATGAATGGCGGTCGTGCTATGGCACCCCGACTTATGTTTGAATACTCACGTGCCGCGATGCATCTCGAACAACGCCGAGGTGTAGAGTACATGACACAGCTCCTCAACCATATTTATACCAAACCATTCGAGCCGACACCGTTGCACAAAGCGATTATTGACATGTTGCCTCGCTACATCGTTGATACGAACCGTGACACGAAGTTTCAAGAACTTTTGGCATTTACGCCGCACTGTCTTATCATCGGTAAATCACGCATCATGGGTGATCTCAACCGCTATGAAACGTACGAATACGATGTCGAAAACCAAAAGTATTTTCTCGTAGACGATGAGGTGCTGGATAATGCCAAAAAAATCCTCTTTAAACCGATGGGCTCACCATTACCCAATCCGACCTTTGTTATTTCCGATGCCGATTACGTCGATTGGCTTACCGAAGCCATGGGAGGATTTGCCGTGCCAAAAGTGCTAAAAACCTACCGTAAAGCGAAAAAATACCTCTTTTTAGGGACATCCTTCGGTCACGATACCGATCGTATGGTTGCCAACGAGTTGAGCTTTGATTTGGAGGGGGGATACGTCATCACCGATCAAGAGCTGGGGAAAAAAGAGAAAAAGTTCATCGAAAAACACAATATTGAAGTGATACCGATGTCGCTTCAAGAATTTATTCAAGCATTTGTATAAAAGGAACTAGTCATGCCAATAATACCAACTGTTAAAGATGTTTCGCCTCGCGGGGAGCGTTATTTTGATCTGTTTTCCAAACTTTTAGGCGATCGTGTCATCGTGATTACTGAAGCGATTGATGATCACATGATGGGGATTATCGTCTCTCAGCTGCTGTATCTAGAAGCGATGGATTCCGAAGAGCCGATTCATATTTACATCAGCTCACCGGGGGGTTCGGTCATGAGCGGTTTAGCCATATTAGATACTATGAATCTCATCAATGCACCGGTTCATACCTATGCTATGGGGATGGTCGCATCGATGGCAGCCGTGCTGTTTACCTGCGGAGAAAAAGGGCATCGTTACATGCTCCCCAATGCGGAAGTGATGATTCATCAACCGCTGGGCGGCTACTCAGGTCAGGCAAGTGACATCGAGATTCATACAAAACATATCCTCAATCTCAAACGCCGTTTGTATGCCATCCTCGCCGATGCAACCGGTAAAAGTGCCAAAATTATTGAAAAAGAGTCCGACCGTGACAACTACATGGAAGCCAAAGAAGCGATCGAGTTTGGTTTGGCGGATACGATTTTGACTAAATTCAGTGCAAAGGATGTGTGATGAATAGCGAAAAAACTTGCTCATTTTGCGGTCGTAAACAAAGTGAAGTAAAAAAAATGTTCTCTTCGGAGACAACCCATATTTGTAACGAGTGCATCACGACTTGTTCGGCAATACTCCAAAAAGAGGTACGCTACGAACAACGCTCCGCGATGCAGCAACAGCTCCCGACTCCTGAAAAAATCGTTGAGTTTTTAGACAAATACATCATCGGTCAAGTGGATGCGAAAAAAGTCCTTGCCGTTGCGTTGTACAACCACTACAAACGTATTGAAAATCCGATTTACAATAACGTCGAGCTCGAAAAAAGCAATATCCTCCTCGTAGGACCGACGGGTAGCGGTAAAACCCTCCTCGCTAAATCGCTCTCGAAAATTATGCAAGTACCGTTTGCCGTTGCTGATGCCACAGCACTTACCGAAGCTGGATATGTAGGTGAAGACGTTGAAAGTATCCTTTCCCGTCTCCTTGCCGCTGCAAATTATGACATTGAGCTCGCACAACGGGGAATCATCTACATCGACGAAATTGATAAAATCGCCCGTAAATCAGAATCCTCCACCATGGGACGTGATGTCTCGGGTGAAGGGGTACAACAAGGGTTGCTCAAAATTCTCGAAGGTGCCGAAGTCTACGTCCCAGTCAAAGGGAGCCGTAAAAACTCCACCACCGAAACAGTACTGTTTAACACCACCCACGTCCTCTTCGTCTGTGGCGGAGCGTTTGTAGGTCTTGTCCCTGATACCCATACCAAAAAGTCCAACAAAGTCGGATTCAGCAAAAGCACTGCCGAAACAGCGAACATCAAACCTAAAAAAATCGATGCCAAAGCCCTCGTCCATTATGGAATCATTCCTGAGTTTATCGGACGTATTCCCGTCGTTGCACAGTTAACTGAACTCACCAAAGAGCAAATGGTTCAAATTCTCCAAGAACCGGACAATGCCCTCATCAAACAGTTTCAAGCGTTGTTTGACATGGACGGTATTGAGCTAAACTTTGAAGCCAAAGCCCTCGATGCCGTCGCACAAAAAGCAATCGACCGAGGCGTCGGAGCGCGGGGACTTCGCAGTATCATCGAAGAGGCAATGTTGCCGTTGCAGTTTAGCTGTCCGTCGAAAAAGAATTTGCAGAGTCTCACCATCACTGAAGCCGTTATCGAAGACCCAACCCAAGACCCTATCTATGTTTATAAAAAAGAGGAGCAAGAATCATGAAACGTGTATACCTAGATAACAATGCTACAACGAAACTAGACCCTATCGTAAAAGTAAAAATGCAGCCGTTTTTCGAAGAGTTTTATGGCAATCCTAACTCGCTTCACCAATACGGTATCGAAGTGCGCCCCTATTTGAATGAGGCAATGGGATACATGTACGATGCACTTAACGCTCCCGATGCCGACGATATCCTCATCACTTCCTGTGCGACTGAAAGCAACAATACGGTTCTAAAAGGAATATTTTTCAAACATATCCTCCCTGACCCTAGTAAAAATCATATTATTGCTTCTGCAGTTGAGCATCCCTCTGTCCTTGAAACTCTCCATTTTCTACAAGAGCACGGGGCAGAAGTGACTTTTGTCGATGTTGATCAATACGGCTATGTCAGTGCCGAAAGGATTGCCGCTGCTATCACCGATAAAACTATCCTTATTTCTATGATGTGGGCAAACAATGAGACAGGGATGATCTTCCCTGTTGATGAAGTAGCTGCTATTGCCAAAGATAAAGGGATTTTATTTCATACGGATGCAGTACAGGCAATCGGTAAAGTTGCCGTCGATCTCACCAAAACACCGATCGATTATCTCACTTTTTCCGCACACAAATTCCACGGTCCAAAAGGGATTGGAGGCTTGTACGTCAAAAAAGGGAAAGAGCTTCCAAACTTGTTGCATGGCGGTGAGCAAATGGGAGGCAAGCGTGCGGGTACACTTAATGTCGCCTATATGATCGGAATGGGATTGGCGATGAAACAATCGGTTGGACATCTGGACAAGATGAACAGCGATGTACGTGCATTACGTGACCGTCTCGAAGATGCGATTTCACAACTTCCCGACACCATCGTCGTAGGTGATCGTGCACGACGCACCCCAAACACAATTCTCATCTCTTTACGCGGTATCGAAGGAGAGTCAATGCTGTGGGATCTCAACCGTGCCGGTATCGCTGCCTCCACTGGAAGTGCATGCGCCTCTGAATCGCTCCAAGCCAATCCCGTCATGAATGCCATCGGCGAAGACCCAGAACTTGCCCACACGGCAATTCGTCTCAGCCTCAGCCGATTTACGACTGCCGATGAGATCGATTATGTCATAGACGTCTTTATCAAAGCAGCCGAGCGTTTGCGCTCTATCTCCTCGACGTATGCGTATACGAATGAGAAAATGGTCGGTTAAGACCATTTTCCCTTTTCAATGTGTTATCATTCTGCGATATACCTACTAAAGGGTTTTAATGAGTCTATCGCAAAATGACGTTTTGTTTATAAATGAAGATAATGTATGCAGCAAGCTTTTCCAGTCAGCCATTGATACGCAAAATAATTTAATTGTTTTACTGCACCGTAATGTCCCTATTCTTTTCAATAAAGCTTTCCAAAATTTCACTAACCTTCCCACCGTCAAAGAGTTTCTCCGTGAATTCGGCTCGCTTTCGAACCGTTTTGTTCCCCATGATGCCTATTTTCATGCTGGAAAAGCTGAAAATCCGAACGAGTGGACAACTGCACTTGAGGCTCTGCCCGAGTCAGACCGAATCGTTAGTATGATTAATTTCCGTGCCGAACCGTATGCCTTCTCTGTTACTATCGACACACCTGTAGAGGAGTATACCATTGTCTCATTTACCGATATCTCTCAAGATCTTATCAAGAGGATCATGATCGAAAATGATGTGAGTATTGACAAAGAGAGCGGTGCTTACAATCAAGATTATTTTATTCATACGGCAAAAAGCTTTCAAAATGCGGCAGAATTCAATGAAAAAGCGATCGGAATTACAGTGATCGAACTGATGTCCTCTGATGTTGATGCGGATAAATACCTACGTGACTTTACCTCAAGTATCAAATGTAACATCCGCCAAAGCGATATGCTCGTTCGCTGGGGGAAAAAGATTTTTTTATTGGCGTATCTCATTGATACCCCAGATAATGCCATGAAATTCAGCCGAAAACTCATGACCGTTATGAAAGAAGAGCCTTTTGAGAGTCTAAATACGATCAGTATGCGTCTAGGATCAACCGTTCAAAACCATAAAGAAACTATCACGACTATCATTACGCGTGCAGAAACCGCTCTGAAACAATCCGACAGCTCGCAGATAACCCTGCTCTAGCCTATGCGATAGATCAGCATTTAAGGAACGGTTAACGCTTTACGTAAATTATTACTCTTCCGATCCCCTAACGGCTCCAAATGGTAACGCCATTCTATGAGTCGCAAAATCGAGGTCGTATCGTAGTCGGTATGATCCACAAATCCTTTTTTTGCATAGGGTGAGATAATAATCGCCGGTATCCGTGTTCCCGGTCCCCATCGATCAACAACAGGCGGGGCAACATGATCCCATAATCCCCCATTTTCATCATACGTGACGATAATCACCGATTTTTCCCACACTTCGCTTTGCGTACGTACCGCTTCGACGATCTGATACAGTTTATCATCCGCCGCTTTGATGCTCGCGTATCCGGGATGCTGATTATCTTGCGCCGAAGGTTTGAAAAAGACGACATTCGGGAGATTACCGCTTTTAAGTTCCCTGAAAAACTCTTTTTCATCTTTGAGATTTTTACGCCCTTCGGTTCCCGGAGCATACTTAGCGAAATACAAAAACGGATTGTGGTGGTACTGGTAGTGAATTTCATCGCCGTGTCCTGCATCTGCTTCATCGTATCCGCCGCTATACCAACTCCATGAGACATTTTTGTCACTCAGCCGATCACCGATTGACTCGTATTCAAGCGGTTTTAGTCGCATTAGAGGATCAGAATATTTGGCTTTATACGGCGGATTATAAGGCTGTATTGTATTAACGGCATATCCGTCCGGGGTGAGAATACCATCTTTTAGCACTTCAGAGTTTGCATTTAACTCATAGCGTGAAATATTAGACTCCATCCCGACATACGGTGTACGCGCCGCAATAAGCCATTGATGGTTCAAAAATGATCCCCCAAATGCCGAAGCAAAAAAACGATCACACAGGGTATATTCACTGGCATATTTCCATAATGCGCTTGTACGAATATCGTGATACCCCATTGTCAATCCTTTTTCATCGCTGATATCAACAAATCGATCGTTTCTCCCGCCATTGATCTGAAGCTGATTTTGATAAAACCGATGGAGCATATCGGGGATTATCCCCTCTTGTGAAACGGTGGAATCGAGTAAAAACGGCTTGTTTTCTATTTCCATCGGAAATCCCGCTTTGATCGCCTCTTCTCCCATCGGAAGAGATTGATACACCGTTGTGTTGGTATCGACTTGCAAAGCATAAGGTTGAAGGGGTTTATCCGATGTATCCGCCCCTTCAAATCCGCGAAAAAGATTGTCGAAACTGCGGTTTTCGAGATAGATAATGATAATATGGTCGATTTTAGAGCGTAAGTCTGCCCCATACAAAGAGAGCCCAAGGAGAAGAAAGAGGATAATTTTTTTCATCATATTTTCTTTTTTATTGAAAGTATACCCCGAAATATGTACGCTTCTGTTACGATAAACAATCTTTAATCCTTACACCAAAGACCTGCTATAATTGCACCACTTTTACCAAAGATACTTGAATGAACCTAGACGATTTACAACAACTCTTAATGACCAACGTACACGACACAACCGAAGAGTATACCCGTCTCTTTCACGGGCGCGGTAATGCGTATGATGGATATAGATTCCTCACAGTAGACAGTGTGGACAAGGTTCTTTTTGCTGTTTTATTTGATGCCAACGAGGAGGAAGAAGAAATTTTCACTCTGTTGCAAAAATTCTATACTACCGAAGCAAAATGGGAGGCATTGGTCATCCAACAACGCTACCTCCCCTCATCACCCTCTACAGTGGTCGCAGGCGAACTCCCGTCAGAGAACTTTGCCATCGAAAATGGACTCAAGTATCATATCAACTTCCTCAACGCTCAAAATATCGGCTTCTTCCCCGATATGAAAATCGGACGGGAATTTATCCGAACACAGGCAAAAGACAAAAAAGTTTTAAACCTCTTCTCCTACACCTGCTCATTTTCCGTTGTCGCAATCGAGGTGGGAGCACAGTCGGTCGTAAATGTCGATATGAACAAAAATGTCCTCTCCATCGGACGGGAGAACCACCGCCTCAACGGACTCAATACGAAAAAAGTGGAGTTTATGCCCTACAACATCCTAAAATCGTGGAGCCGTATCCGAAAAGCGGGACCGTATGATCTGATCATCATCGATCCCCCCAGTTTTCAAAAAGGGTCATTTGCGGCGACGAATGACTACGAGAAAATCATCCGTAGACTCCACGAATTCGCAGCGCAGGAGTGTATGGTTTTGTCAGCGCTCAATGCTCCCGAACTGGGAACTGAGTTTATCAAAGCACTCTTTCGCGAAAATGCCCCTGAGTTTCAGTATGTCGAGAGGCTGAAAAATTTGGGGAGCTTCCCGGAAAATGATGAAGAACGAAGTCTTAAAAACCTAATTTTTAAAAGAGAAATCTAAGTTATTTACTTGAGACCATAACCACTTTTTGATATTTTTATTTTGGAAGCGTAGCGTCTTTTTCGCTCTGCCGTATAATCCCACCACACACGCGGTTCGCCGCCATCCATAAAATCGGTAATCGACATCAGCACATCGAGCATACACGGATCCTGAACCTCCCCGAATGCTTCGCAAAATCGGACGTACAGTTCATAGGGATCTTGCCCAGCTAACTGCTCAGGAGTTACAATTCCAATTGATTTGAGATCAGCAGCAACCGTTTTGCCGATATTGGGTAGATCCGTGAGTTTGGATACTTTCTCTCGGATCACTTTTACAGGATTCATCTCCCACTCCTCAAGGTTTTTTCATTTGGATATAATCATATCATGCAACCGAATAATTTTTATGATACTCTCATCATTAACACCCCAATCGGAAAAATGATCGCTGCTGCCGATGAGCATGGAATCGCCTCCCTCGATTTTATGGATGAAACAGTTGACCAAACTTCTTCTGAAAATCCTCTGTTAATCCGCTTAGAACAAGAATTAAACGAATACTTCGAGAAAAAACGGCAAACCTTCACCCTACCGCTCTCTCCGCATGGAACGGTGTTTCAAAAAGGGGTATGGGAGACCCTCCGTACCATCCCCTACGGCGAAACCGTCTCCTACGCTACAGAAGCCAAACGTTTCGGCAACCCCAAAGCCGTCCGCGCCGTCGCCAGTGCCAATGCCCGTAATCCCATTGCTATTCTCATCCCCTGCCATCGTGTCATCGCTACAGGCGGCGGGATCGGCGGATACAGCGGAGGAATTTGGAGAAAAGAGTTTTTATTAGATTTGGAAAAGATAAATCAAGCCTAATCTACCAACACGATTCCCATTGATTCCAGTAAAAACAATGCTTCATAGCGGTTGAAAACAGCTCCTTTGAGATGGTTGGAGCGTACATCAATCATCGTGTTACTTGTGTCGGTAAAGTTGGCACCTTCGAGATGCGTATTGCCGAACAACGCCCCCTTAAAATCGCTCCCGCTAAAATCGGCTTTTAGAAGTGTCGCGTTGCGAAAATCAACCTCTTTGGCTCGGCACTCTTTCATTACCATTCCCTCTATATTCAGACCAAAAAAATTGCTGTCATTGAGGATACACTCGCGAAAACGGATCGGATCGGCATTGAGTAAACTCTTCCAATCCCCCATCGTCCAATCGATCCCGATCATCTTGCACGAGACAAACTCGACATCGCTCATTTTCGTATTGGTCAGTTTCATCAGGCTAAGATTGCAGTTTTCAAAACGGCATTCGGTAAATTTGCAGGAGGAGAAAAAAGTTTCGCTGAAATTGCAGGAGACGAAGGTGCAGTCATCGAACTCCGCTTTGGTGATCTTTTTGCCGTGCAGATCAACGTTTTCGAATTTTTCGGCGAATACGTCCATGGTGTCGGTGATGCTCTTTTGAATACTCATCCGCATATTTTTACAATCTCTTCCATAAACCCAGTTGTTTTTTATTTATTGTGATAAGATAAATTTTGTACTTTTAATGTACATTCTCGGCAACTGGTCCATCATAAGTAAATCCTACATAAAAATTTATTATCTTACTTTCATCTCTTCCAATTTCAAACCCATATTTCGCCGGATTGAAGTATATCGACATTCCATTGATGTCAATAAAACCACGCTCAGGTGTCAATATTTTTTGTATTCTACCGCTCAGTAAAGTAAGGTTCTGACGCATATTTTGAAGCTCTTTTTCTTCATCATCATCTCGAATTTTTGAATAATGAACTAACCTATTCACTCCTCCATTTTTTCCATACCATTCATATTTAAATCTACGATCTCGTCTAAATCGTGTTCTATTTTCTAGTTCACCTAGATTTAAGCGAACACTCTCAAGACTCCCAAGTGCGCCTTCCATTAAATTTACAGCGTGATATGCGTACAAATAATATATTGCATCGATAAAGTCTGTATTTACTTTCATATGTGCAATTTTTTCAATTATACTATCCAAAGAAAATTGCGTGATGCCACTTTCACGTACTGCCCTAATCCACATCTTAATACTTTGTGTATCTCGAACATCCGAATTAACATTTTCTGTAAGTAATAAAACAATTCGTGATAAGACTTTCTGATCCAATCGCTCCCAATTACGATTATTTCGTTCTAATAATGTATGTGCAATATTACGTCGTATTACATTTTTATTAATATTTGCTGATGGTGAATTTAACATACTATCAAATTCTTGCAATGCAATTTCAAAATTGCCATATAATCGATGCACTTGATTTCGAAGAACATAAAATTTTTCACTACGGCTATCTGCCCCATAAACTAATTCTAATTCATCAATAAGTGAACTTGCTTTATCAAAGGCATTTTCAAGAAAATTATCTTGTTTGATTCTTATATATTCAACTGTTGATTGTCCAGTAGCTCTATGAATTTTATCAAATAACTTAACATAAAGTGAAATTTCGCCTACATACGAATGTTCATCATTAGGCATATACAATCTAGCATTTTCAAATGCATCTACTGCACTCCCAGCAAGCGAAATAATCTCTTTTATACTATCCTCATTAGGTTCAATTGACAACATATGACTATAAAATATCATTCCGTAAATATGATGTAATACATGATCATCATTTTGTAAACTTAGTGCTTCTTTAAGTGCCTCTTTTGCTCTTGGAAAATCTTTATTTAAACTCAGCATTCTTCCATAATGGGCTAGAAAATGTGGATTATTTGGATATTTTTCTGAAAGATGCTCAAGTACAATAAGCTTCCCCTCATTTACAGAAATATCTTCTAATATCTTACTAAACTTCTCATTCGACAAAGCATTTCTATCACGGTTTATGAATATTTTTGTCATTAGTTCAATCATTTTATTCGACTGTATCGGTAAATCAGAATGACAAAGATCAATAAATTCTTTTCCAATTGTTGATAGTTGTTGTTTCCATTGAGCACCAAAGAGATTTTCAAAAATCTTTTTTGCAATGGCAAAATGAATAATATAAATCTCACCATTTTTAGTCTCTACTAAATCAAGAGCAACATTTGAATCTCCACTAAATAATTTTTGAAGATCAATATTTTTTATACCAAAGTGCTTTCTGAATATTTCAATTGGAAGAGATGTTTGTCCGTAGTATTGAGCAACAGCTAAGTATAAGAAAAAATATTTCTGCGATTCAGTTAAATATAAAAATCTACTGTTAATATAATTATCTATTCCTTTATATTCGTCATCATATGCAACCAGACCAAAAAAGAATGCTGATTTTATATCATTTGATAGAACATATTTTTCTAAATCGCTTTTTTTATTTGTTAACGCTTCCGATTGATATGCAGACTTAAATGAAGCAATCTCCGGTATTGAAAGTTCTTCATAAAGATAAAAGTTAGATTTAGTACTACTCTTGTCATGTTTTACAATATCAAATTTACGAATAACTTGTAAAATAACCGAAGGATACCCTTCGGCTCTTAACTTTTCATATAAATCATCAATCTGAGTATCAGTAAATGACTCTCTATCGACAATTAATAATATACTTTTCTTTGATAAATTATATATTTGTCCAATTTTTCGATATGTACTATCTGAATTATAATTTGTTAAAAAACAAATTGGGTATTCATCTTTAAGCTCCCATGCGACTCTATGTGAAACTGTCGTGCCTCCAGCTCCTGGTTCATGATAGAGATTAGTACGGCTAACTTGCTTTTGATTCAAATACTGTTTTAGCTTATCTTGTAATTGTCTTGCAATATCTCTATTACAATCATGATGCTGAACAATATTGTTCCACGTTATTTTATGCCCTTTTCGGTATTGAATAGCATTTTCAGCTTCTTCCTCAACAAACAGTTCTCTGTAAACAACAAATAAATCTTCAGCAAACCAATTTGCATTTTTCACAGAAATTTCGGTGTGTGTATCACCTTTTGGTATAAAATATCTTTTTGATTGGATGAAATATTTATCAGAAAAAAGGCTATTAAGCCCATTTGAAATGGACTCGTCATCTATTACTATAATTTTACATATATCTTCATAATCTTCTGGAATATGAATGTTGCTATTTCCAATGATAACTATATGTGCACTTTGGTCAAGTAACCCGTGTAGTGATTCGACTATGTTATTAATAAATTTTTGATCATTAAATCCATAAACAATAAAAATTCCATCTTTAGGATTTAAATCTTCTGCTATATAATTTAATTGTTCTTGAAACTGCTTATCGTGTAAGCGTTTCCATTCTTTATAAGATAAATCTGAAGATGAAATATCTACGTCAGATTGACCATTGGCAAAAAACCAAGGTAGCGCTGGCATAGACAGTAATTTCATCGGTCTTACAAAATTATGAATAACTCGATTTTGTTCAAACACTTCTTTAGTCTGTGCATATAAACCGTTTTGCTCGCTATCACGATTAAAATCAATTACCATATGCCAAGAGACATATCCAAGATTTTTTAAGTTTATTGTTTTAGGATGATTGGTACCAGATATCAGGTAGTATTTTGCTCTTTTATAATTAAAATTATACGATGCATTTTTTAAGTTATTCCAATTGCTATTTTCTTCTAAATCTGAATTTGATTCCTCGCTTGCAGCATTACCATATACATTAGTTGTTATTATGGTTAAATTATTATGATTGCCAAGTTGTTCGGTTGTATTATTAGAGTTAATATCTGACATTTCTTATCCAATTTTCACACGATTATTATCACCATTTTGGACAACAGTATTACCTGAATTGATATTAATTTCACCATTCTGTTTTAATTCTTCAAGCTGTTTTTGTATTTCTTTATTTACAGAAAATATCGTTTGAAGATGAGAAGAAAAATCATCTTTTTTATCTGCATTCACCAAATCTTTCAAAATTCCAAACGATCCACCAAAAATGAGTTTTACACTATCATAAAAAGCATTCCCAGCTACTGCATCCCAAGCAAAATCAACTAAATCCATTTATTTTCCTTTTAATCATTTAAAAAATTAATACTGAACAAGTATACAATATTTTTCCACTCTCCTCAACGCCTCATTCTCTACATTTTGCTTTGAGTGCCGATCCAAACTGTTCCATCATTGGATAATACGTGTGAGTTATCAATTCTTCGAGTTCATCCAAAATAGTTTCGTCATAAATTTCTAAGGCGAGGTTACGCTTTTCGAGTGCTTCAAGCCATTTGGCACCATCGGAGATCAGCCCGTAATCAAAGGCAGTTTTGATCGCTTCGCGAGGGCTTTTGACATCATACCCCTCGGTGATGAGATAATCTTTCATCACTTTCCACGCCAACTCAAACGCCACCTCAAAAAACTGGATAAGACCCGCTTTTTCGATCTCGTTGAGATTCTCTTTTTCGACCGTGGCACGCACGTGTGCAAGCGATTTGGTGTAATTGACCATCCGTTGTCGGCATCGAACCAATCCCTCACCCATTTGTATCCCTTTAGCGTTTTTTATCGTCTTATAATACTCTTTTCACTCTGAAACATCTGTTATCTGTCATTTTTAAAATTAATCTTCCGTTCGTGGTGAGCACGTCGAACCATGGACTCACCCTTCGACATACCCTATAGGGCACGTGAGCTCAGAGCGAACGGGATGTAACAACTTTATTAGACTTCTTTCATAACTTCAATTTTTTAAAAGCTGGATTCCCGCCTTCGCGGGAATGACGGACTACGAAGCTTTAAGCGGCGTAATATGAAAGTGCAGCCCTAAAGATTTTACCACTTTAGCAATAGTATCAAAACGGGGTTTAGAACCGGGGGCAAATGTTTTATAGAGGCTCTCACGTCCTAATCCACTCTCTTGTGCAATTTGACTCATACCGCGAGCTTTGGCGATATGACCGATGGCACGAATTAGCTCATCGGTATCACCCTCTTCGAGGACTTGCGTGAGGTATTCGGCAATCGCTTCTTCGCTGTCCAAATACTGCGTTAAATCAAATGAAGTAATTTCGGTTTGCTGAATGGTATACATGGACAAATTGTATCCATTTAGATACATAGTGTCAATATCACGGCAAATTTTCCCGATAGAGGGTCAATATCCAAATCTGATCTTTTTCTACGGTATAGATAATCGAGTACCCCTGATAGACAAGTTTACGCGAACCGCTGATCAGCTCTTCGCAACTTCGCCCCGCATAAGGAAAAGTACTCAATGTACTTACGATAAACTCGCGCAACCGTTGCAAATACTCTCGTGTGAGCTTTTTTGACTTCGTTTGCTCATAGATGTATTCGGCGATCATCTCTAATCGCATCTGCGCTTGGGGAGAAAAATCAATCCGCATATTTCGCTATCACCCGATCAAACGCTTCATCGATGCCCATGTATTCACCGCGCTCGATTTGCTCCATCGCCTCTTTGACTTCACGCTTAAGCTGCGCATGGGTGCGGTTGTATTCATCCAGAGACATAATCACAACACTCTTGTCATTTTTGGTCGTGACAATCACCTCTTCATTATTGTCACACACTTCATCGATAATCGTTTTGAGAGAGTTACGTGCCGTGGTATAGTTCAATGCTTGCATGGGTTTACCTTTGTGACAGCTTTCTGTCATTATAGCACATTTTATAAACAAAGAAGAAAATTAAATTCTAATGCATTGTACGTACTCATACATTACTCCATCGGCACATCAAACATCAGTAAATGGGCATCCGAATTCGCCGTAATCTCAAAAACTTCATTACCGATAACTTGCAGTTCATCACGACGTTGGAGAGTATGACCACACGTCTTAACCTCCCCCTCGATAACCAACAAAAGTCTGCCGTGTCCCGCTTTGATAGGATTGGAAACAAGGGTATGCCCTGCTTCCAAATGCGCCATCAGGATACTCGCATCTTGTCGTATGGGCATCGAACCGTCCCGTCCGTCACTGCTGATCATAATTGCCCAGCGATTTTTGGTAACAAGATCGCGAAAATCACGCTGTTCATATCGGGGAGGAAGATCCTTTGCCTGCGGAAAAATCCATATCTGAAACAATTGAGTCTGTTCTGTAGATGAGGGATTAAATTCCGAATGCTCTACACCGCTGCCTGCTGACATATATTGAATATGACCTGCCGTAATAGTGCCGTGATTTCCCTCAGAGTCTTTATGCTCAAGCGAACCTTTGATGAGTATCGTGACAATCTCCATATCACGGTGGGGATGCATCCCAAAACCGCCGGAAGGTTCGATAATATCATCGTTGATAACCCGTAATACCCCAAATCCCATCCTCTCACGGTTATGGTAATTGGCAAAACTAAAACTAAATCGGCTGTATAGCCAACCATGCTCGGCGATTCCCCGTTCATCAGCTTTATGAAAAGATAATTTCATGTGTCCCCCTCTTTAAACATCGTATTCTGCCCCCAAGTCCGAACGTGTCGAGCGCAGTCGTTCAGCCAATACCGTCGCGAGACTTTGCATAAAATGAAACGACGCTTTTTTATGGTGTACGGAAAACTGATCGAATGCTTCTCGTGAGATCATATAGAGATCCGTATCAGTACCCGCAATAGCATCCGTATAATGGGGAGCCCCTTCCAAAAATGAAAACTCGCCGAAAAAATTATTCTGCCCCAACGTACTGAGATGGACACTCTTTCTTCCGGCAAAGGGGAGCATAATACGAACCGAACCTCGACGTATCAAAAATATTTCCCCACTCGAATCCCCTTCGGAATAGATTGTCTCCCCTTTTTTTACAGATCGACTCTCTACTAAGCTTTGAATCTCCTCTAATGTATCCTCATTACGCCCTTTGAAAAGATCAAAATCCTGAAGGTTGAGAAGTTCTTCCCCTTTTTCTTCGATAAGCCCCTCTTTGATAATCTTATTCTCAGCCCATTCAATCGCATCATCCAGATCATCGAAAACTTTGATCGGACTAAGATGTTTGAGTAATCCGACACGATTGAAATAACTCTCCAAGTCATCTCCGCTGGGAAGTTTATGAGGTAATCGGCATAAAAGTAAATATCCATCTCTGTCTTGGAGAATATCTTTGATTTGCAACAGGATATGCGCCGCTGTCAAATCAACGTTCTGAACGCGCTTCATATCCATAATGATGTATTTTTTCTGCTGCAAATCTTCTTGCAACATCGTATAAAGCTGATTTGCTGTGCCGAAAAAGAGACTTCCATGCAACTCATAGACGGAAAAATTGCTCCCATTTTCACGTAAAAGGTTTACTTCATCTTTGTTTCGAACAATTTTACTTCGTGCATCCATTCCATCAAGATGACGATACACCACTGAAGTACCGATTTGTTGAGCGATATACAGTGCAATTGCCAAGATTAAACCTACCCCAGCAGCGGCAATAAGGCTTACAGAAATTGCCGTCAATGCAACGGCGACAATAATCAAAAAATCAAGACCCGTTTTACGGAATTCGAGTAGTTTAATACTCCGTTTATCGATCATCCGAAAGCCAATAACCATCAAAATTCCGCCCAGTGCCGCAACAGGAATCCATGCAATAAATGCCCCCAGAACCAGAAAAGCGACAATAGCCATTACCCCTTCTATAAAACCTGAAATACGCGTCGAACCACCGCTGGAGATATTGACCATCGTCGCACCCATTGTCCCAGATCCAGGCATCCCTCCGAATAATGAAGAGACAATATTACCTGAGCCTTGGGCTATCAGCTCTTTATTTGGGTTATGAAAAGAGTGGGTCATCGAATCCAAAATAACACAGGTTTTGAGCGTATCGATCGAGAGGAGTGCCGCCAACGTCAATGCGGGGAAAATGAGGGTAGCAAGATTTTCCCATGAAAGTTTTAAGAGCCCCTCAAAACGTCCCGTAAATATCTGAATGAAATCAATCCCTCCACTTCCTCCAAGCTCACCGATGACATAAGGATTATTTGCATATAAAAGAGAGGGATCGATGAGGGCTAGCAGAAAATACGTTCCAATACCCATTGCCAATGCCATAATAACAGCAGGAATAACCCGAAATATTTTTTCGGCATAGAGCATAATAAGGATTGTTGTCAACCCAACGATAATACTCTGCCATTGCCATGCGCTCGAGAGCTGGAGTGACTCAAAAAAACGGGTGCCCTGTGGAAGACCCAAAAATATCGGCGTTTGTGATGCAATAATATAGAGTCCTACACCACTTAAATATCCGCTGACGACCGGAAAAGGCATATATTTAATGAGCCGCCCCAATCCAATAACACCAAAAGATATCTGAAATAGACCCGCCAAGAGGGCAACAACCATCAAAAGGATAAAGACGATATCAGCATTGATCCCTCTCGACATATATTCGAGTGCAAATGCCGACAAAACTGCAGCAGCGGGAGCGCTTGGGGCAGAAATCAGTTTATTTGTCCCCCCCATGAGAGCAGTGACAATTCCGATCGCTGCAACCCCTAAAATACCGGCTATTGCACCATACGCACCATAATGACCGCCAACCGTCGCATAGATCGTTACCCCAAATGCAATTGCGGCAGGAAGAGCCACCAGCATTGCCGCCGTTCCACCCCAAAAATCACCTGGCAAATTTGCCGTTTTAACCATATAAAATCCCTACTTTACATCATCCTAAGATTAAACCGTATTATTAATATTTCATTGTACCGAAAATAGGGTTGAGGTTATACGTAAAATGTCAATTAAAATTTAAGATTTGAAACAAAAGAGGGATCAGGAGAGAGGGCTCTAACTTTCGATCAGCAACGACCCTCGCACCGAAGCTTTAAAAAGTTTCATTTTCTCTTGAGTAATAATTGCCATTGCCCTTTCTCTCTCTTTTTTAATCTGAGCGAAAAGAGCTGCCGTGGGGAAGTTGCGAGCAGTATGAATCAGAGAGTAGACACTCTCATCAAAGAGGTCACTTTTAAAAGGTTCGAGTGCATCGTAGAGAGCCATAAAAACAGCTCGTCCATCCTCACCCATTTTACACGAATCATCGCTGATTTTCAAAGCGACCGTCACCGCACAATCTTTGGCAAAAATGTCGAGACTAGTCGCAACTTTGGCAATAGGACTCATCAACCCACTTCTTGCAAATCTTCGGGTTCTTCTTGAACAATTTTACCGATACCGCGATCCTCATTCGGGATGTCTTTTCGGTATTTTTTCTCTCTAAAGGCAGGAGATTTCGGAATACCGTTTTTCTCTCCCAGTTTATACATTTCACCATTAAGAAAATGAGCGTCAAACTCTTTGGTATAAGGCATGTCCCACGTAATACATCCGATACTCGGACAAATCGCCGCACATTGTGGATCATCATACACACCAACGCATTCGATGCACTTCTCAGGTTGCACATAATAACGCTTGTTCCCCATTGGACTTTCGGTATCATCTACGATTGCGTTGACCGGACATTGTTGTAAACACGCATCGCACGTGATACAAGTATCATCAATAATAACAGACATTTCATATCTCCTTAAGAAATTCTGCCCTGCAAGGGCAAGCTTTAGTGCCTTAGCGGCAAGCGTAGCTATCTGGATGCATTCAGATAGCGTTCTCCTTAGATGTGTGGACAATGCGCAGTAACCACGGCGGCGGATTGCCCAATAATAACTCTTGAAGTTTTTTGATTGCTTCATTAATGAGTTCATTCTCAGCCGAACGCATCGGATAAATCTTGGAAGCCAACACCATCTTCGACGCCGTCGGACCGATTTGGGAGCAAAACATAATGTCTGCTTCTTTTACCGTCCCGATTTTGTACGCCAGTTTTTCGTGTTCGTCTTCGATCGCGTCTTGGGAGCTGTCGAGTGTTTTGATAAACTGGGCACTTTGTTCCGTGACACGATACAGCTCAAAACTCTTCGACCACCCAAAATGTTGATTGACAGAAATTCCATCCGATGAAGCGAACGCGATTAACATTTAGACGGCTACCGCTTCACGTGCTTGACGCATTTGGGTCGAAATGTCATCACGAAAAGTTTGCGGAGAAACTTCCGGAGAAAGCAACCCGCGTTTTTTGCTCGAACTGATAGCATAATCCGAACTGTTCACATAATAATCATTAAACTCAGCCGTGTAAGGCATATCCCAAACAATACACTCTTCCGTAGGACACGCTGCCGCACATGCAGGTACTTCGGCATGACCGACACACTCGATACATTTTTCAGGTTTAACGTAGGTAAATTCCCAATCATCACGCGGTGAATCACCCTCGCTTACAATTGCCGCTACCGGACACTCATCGATACACGCGTCACAGTTAATACATAAATCAGTAATCATTACTGCCATAATAGACTCCTTTAGATTATTTAAAACGCCATCGGAACACATCCCGATTGGCTATGCTAACGCTAAGTTCTCTTCGGTAGAGAGCCCGCGCACTTAGGTGCTTTATCCATTTTTCAATTGATATAATTTGTCTTTGCATTTTTCATACGAGGTGGAGTCTAATACGGGAAGCAATTTTATATCCACCGCTTTGAGCAGCAATGTCACTGCACACCCCTCACAAAGTTCCATCCGATCAAACGCATCTGTCGTGATAAGTGAATTCATAATGCCGCAGGGTGTTTCCACGCTCACTTCACTCAGAACCAAACCCTTACGAAAATGTTGTAGTTCACCACTTAGATGGTTTTCAATCGAAACACTTCCCTCTTTTGACCCCGTACACAGTGATATTGCCGCCTCTTGGATACGGCACTCCACCTCATCACCGATACGGAGCCATTTGGGTGCTTCGGTTTTGAGAAGTTTTAATACCGTCTCTTTTGTACGAACCGTGATACAGCTAAAAAATTCATCGCTTTTAATCTCTTCCACATAGGCTGGAAATGAGTTCATAATAGACTCCTATTACCAAAGATAGATGACGATTCTTTTATCAATAACGTTTTCAAACTGTTCCAATATCATCCCCGCTGTCGAAGTAGGTCCCAGATGACATCCCGAACACGCACCCAAATATCGGAGCCAGATTTCAGGAGTATCACCGCTTATGTAGTTAACCAATTCCACTCCGCCGCCGTCGCTTGCGAGGATGGGTCCGAGATTGTCACTAATCACCAACTCGACTTTCTCTCTCTGGATTGCTTCATCCAACACTCGAAATGCGACATTTATGTCGTTATCTTCACTCTTGTTACTGACATAGGTCAAAAGTGAATGCGCCTGAGATTCTCCCGCATGCGCCGCTTTTATCATCCATTTCATCGAGCTTAACACGTCATCATTTCGAAGCAAGATTCCCAGTTTGAGCTGTGCGGTTACCATATTGGCATTGGCTGCCACGGTATAATGGCGAATCGACTCTTCCATATTTGCCGTGACCCCGATCCCGTTTTCATACATCCCGCCCAGATAAAATGCCGCCGTTTCATGTCCTAAGGATGCCGCACGTTCAAACAGCTCGTACGCTTTATGAATGTTTTTAGGCATACCGAACCCTTTAACATACATAGTTCCTAGGTTGACCATTGCATTACTGTTAGATTCACCAAGAGATTCCCAAATTGCTTTTGCACTCATGTAATCTTTCGCATCGTAGGCTTTTATCGCCTGCTGCATCAATGTCTCTTCTTCCATGGTCGCTCCCTATTTTTACTCTTATTAAGAAGGGCGTTGCAATTGCTGTTCACAATTAAGAGAATGAAAAATGCATTACTGAAATTAATCTAACAGAAGAGAACCAACATGGAATACATCATAACAGCAGAGATGGAAGAGATACGTCATCTCATCGCCCAAACGGCCGCCAAGCGAAATACTCTCAAAATCGAGATGGAAAAATGGTACGAAACCAATACCAAACGGTTTAATCGTACCAATGAACTCATCACCGTCGATTCAACCCTATCCGAACTCGACAGCCATTACAAACGGCTATGGGATTATCACAATGCAAAAGTATCTTAAGGAGTTCCTATGAATGAAAATCTAAAAAGCGACATACTCAAACACGCCCGTGCGGCATTTGAACAAGCCTGTACCCTACGTGAAAACGAACGGGTAGAAGTCTACATTTATGATGGTGCCGTCAAAACCTCAGACGCATTGGGGGAAGAGCATACAATCATCTACACACCCAGCCGTATTTTGTGCTATCAGGTATGGGGTCATGATTACCTAGAGGAAGAGATTCGCGCATGGATCGATCACGCCCGTACAGAAATCAGCCCAAAACCTCTCGAAGAGAGCATCGTCGAAACACTGAATAAAGTTGCAGCATCCAAAGGTGTCAGCCCCGATGAAATCAACTCGTATGAAGTCTTTGCCAACCTGCGTATGGAGCAAATCGAACAGATTGAACATGCGATTATCGAATACTGGTGGGATAACAAAGAGGTTGAAAATGCTAAGTCTCTCGCGCTAGTACAGATCAATGAAGCATTACGGAGTATGGAGGGATGATTCTAACCCTCTCTTCGATCGAACAAACCCTTCATATCGAAATGAGTAAAGAACAATTCAAACACCTTCGTGACCCTAAAATTACTAAGAAAGAGATAGAGGCTATTGCTTCTGATTGTGGAGTTGATTCTACACTCTTGACAGAATACACAGCGGATTTGAAAAAATCAGCCAAAGAGATGATCGAGCTTGACGGATCATGCGATTACAGTGATCATCTTTGATCAAAAAAAGAACCAAATCAATAACGCGGCACCAATGGCGAGATTAAACCAGCTTCCCCCCTCTTCGAACATCATGACTAAAAAATCAAAATAATATTTTTCAATTGTCGAGGTGGTCTGAAGTAATCCCTCTTTGGCATACGCGGTGATTTCAATGCCATAGATAAAGGCGATGACCTCAGGGACGATCAAAAAGAGAATAATTCCAAAAAAACCCCACAGCGATTTTTCAGGTTTCATCGCGATTAATGCTTTTTTCGTAGTGGGACTTTGGGCGATTTGGCGGGCTTTGGCTTGTAATTTATGTTTCATGCGCAATTATACAATGCTTTTCAGTAAGGAAAAATAACCTATTTTAAATCAATCAAAAATAATATATTGATTTTTACCAGACATCTTTGCTTTATACATGGCTTGATCGGCTTGTTTTATAATCTGATCGGCTTCTAATTCCTTCGTTTGCGGATAAAATGTAATGCCAACGCTTGCGGAAACAGTGATAGAAAAATTATCAATAGTAATCGGCTCCGATACACTATCAAGCACTCTCGTTAAAAAAGAGCCAACAGCCTTTTTATTTGGAATATCAACCATCAGCGCTATAAATTCATCTCCCCCTACTCGAGAAATTGTATCGCCTTCGCGAAGCAGTCTCGTCATTTTTTCAGCCAATACGATGAGCAGTTTATCCCCAACATCATGTCCGTAACTGTCATTCACTTGTTTAAAACCATCAATATCAATATAGGCAACGGCGATTAATTGTTTTCGGCGAATCGCCTGAACTATTGCCTGTTGAATACGGTCAGCAAATAAAAAACGGTTTGGTAAATTGGTTAATGCATCATAATGAGCAGCATGTTCAAGTTCTTCCTGCTGGTGTTTTTGCAGTGTAATATCGGTAAAAATAGCTACATAGTTTTTCACCGCTTTATTCTCGTCATAAACAGCACTAATATTTAAATACTCAGCATACTCGTTTCCACTTTTCTTCCGGTTCCATAGTTCACCATTCCAAAAGCCATATTTTTTCAAATGCCCCCATAGGTCATCATAAAAATCTTCATTATTGCGTCCTGATTGAAGGATCTTTGGATTTTTACCCAGCACTTCAGCGAGTGAGTAACCTGTTATCTCAATAAATGCTTCATTGACATCAATAATATTATTATCGGCATCCGTAATGATAATCCCTTCACGCGCAGACGTAAAGACACTGGCTGAGAGTTTAAGCTTATCTTCGATTTCCTTACGCTTAGTTATATCTCTGACAAACGCAAGACTGAATTTAATGCCTCTGTACTCAACATAGTTTGCATTTATTTCAACGGGAATAACCGTTCCTTTTTTATCTTTATGCCTTGATGTAAAAATAATTGAACCTCTCTGTTCCAATTCTACAAAAAAAGCAGGTAAGTACTCCGGAAGAAAATCTGGATCAATATCAAATATCCCTATATGTTTAAATTCCTCTTTTGTATAACACAATTGACGAACTGAACCATTACTCACATACTTAAAAAATCCCTCTTCATTCGTCAAATATACAGCTTCATTTACGTGGTCAAGTGCATATTTCATAAGTGTAAGCTCTTCTTCTGAGAGTTTATCTTTTGTAATATCACGTGCGAAACCTACGGTACCAAAAAGATTCCCCTCTTGATCAAGGATAGGTGCTTTGTACGTCGCATACCATTTTCGCTCACCGTTAACTTCAATGAGCTCCTCCAATTCTTTTTTTTGTAATGATTTCATAACGACTTGATCATCAGCTCGATACGCATCTGCCAAATCTTTGGGAAAAATATCTAAATCACTTTTACCGATAATCTCTGAGGTATCATCCAGCCCAAGGGCTTTGGCAACAGTCATATTCGTTGCTAAATAATTACTTTCCGTGTCCTTTAACCAAAGAAAAAACGGGAAACTGTCTAAGATTGCACGTTGATAGCTTTCGCTTTTTTTGAGTTTTGCTTCGGCTTCTTTTTGAGATGACAATATCTCTTCTTTTGCGTCCTGCAGCTGTTTAAGATAACGTATTAAAAAAGCTATCAATACAAAAAATATAAATCCAGCAATAGCAGGAGTCATAAAACCGACTATTAATAAGTTTGTATCAAAGAAATCACCCGTTAGCCAATAGCTTTGAATAAACATCAATACTTCAGAAATAATGATAACCATTACAGTAAAAAGAATAACAAATGGCAAAAATCCAAGCTTCGATAAAAAGGTAATTATTTGATTCATATTTAATTGTATTCTTTCAAACTTAGAATAAAAAGTATTTTAGCAATCAAAAATAATAATATAATGTTAAAAATATAATGACTGATTTTAACACTAAGAAATGAGACTATTATTAAATATGACCATCCCTCTCCCAAACGGTACCTTTGCCTCACGCGAAAGTGCCCACAGTACTTCATAATTCGGTGGTATTCGCGGAAATGACCCCTCTCCATCGGTAAAATAAAGGAGAATAGTCGTCATCGGCAGATTGGCTTCGACGTAATCGAACGTCGGACGATAATCGGTTCCCCCTCCCCCTTTAAGCGCAAAATCCATCCTCTCTCCCCCTTGGAACGTATGATGAGCGTGGACTTTCGCATCGGCGATGATGAGTTCGATTTTGACGGAGGGGAAGTTTTGCATGATGATTTTGAACTCCTCCATAAATGCCCCCAAAAGCTGATCGTCGATCGAGCCGGAAGTATCGATCGCGACGCAGAGACTGAGGGTATCGCTGGTGAGTGAGGGCAATGCAATTCCCCGATGGATATGTTTTTTGTTCGGCGGCATAAAGGCGTAGTTGTTGCGCATGTGGCGATTGACGGCGTTGTAGAGTTCAAACCGCCAATCGACATCGCTGGGCTTGACCTTTTTACCCAATCGCTCTAATCCCAACGGCATAGCCCCTTTACGCTGTGCTACTTCTTGAGCGATTGATGCGGCGTATTGCCATTGCAGCTCATCTTGGGTGTCAAGTTCATCGGCGGTGCCGTCGATGTTGCTGAAGCTTTGGGAATCATTTCCCTCTTGCTCCATCATTGCATTTTCTGGCGGTGTGTCGCCACTCTCACCAAACGCATCACCCCCCTCACCGAAATGTTCCTCTTTGAGAACATCATAAATCTCTTCGGCGTACATTCCCTCGTATTCTTTGTTGTAGTTTGCCCCTTGCGGGATATGCAGACCGCTTTTGGAGAGAAGATTGTTGATGGCGTAATCAGTCGCTAACTGCCACAGTTTTCCCCGACGGTTCAATCTGCGTTGCTGATGGGAGAGGATATGGTGCATGACACAGTTGGTGAGAATAAACATCACCTCCTCGACACTGCGCCGCTCTAAAAAATCAACGTTATAAAGAAAACGGACTCCGTTACTCGCATAACCGCTAAGTTCATCACTCGGTTCGTGTTTTAGCCGTGAAGCGAGCATCCCGAAATAGGGATATTTCACCGTCAAGAGGCTTTTTGCCCGCAGAAGAAGCTCTTCGTGCGACATTATCGTAGCAGTGTATTGAACTGTCGCATCCACAGCGGCCAGCTCTCAAGATGATCAAGCTCAATTTTGCGGGCTCGGAGGTCTTGGACGATCATCACGGCAAACTCTCCTGGGAGTTTAAGCGAATAGGTAATGAGGTTGTTGAGCTTTTTACTTCCCGTGTAGTCATTTACTCTCATAGTAAGTGCCGTGGAGAGGATGTGCAATGCCGAGGGGTCAGTGGGAACATCACTGCACGTTCCTTCCAGTATCGCGTCCAAATCAGGTAACTGTGCTGCAACAAGACGAAAGCCTAAATACGATGCGGCAAGTTCTTCACCGATTGCCCCTGAAACCATCGGCATCACCAAATCCTCTTCGGGATTGGACGCCATAATGTCGTGTACATACGCCCACGTTCGAGGTGTCGCAAACGATCGGCTCTCGGAATTAAAGACGAACAGCGCATCAGGACGGTGGGAGATATAAGCAATAATCGAAGGCTCTATCCCCGCACCTATCGCCCACTTTCGCCAATCCGAACCATTCGCCTCCATCTCCAAATGGACAAATCGGTTTGCCAGCGGTGCCGCCATCCGAAATACCACCCCACGATCGCTCTCACGGTTCCCTGCGGCGATAATCGCCCATCCATCGGGAAGTCTGTATTCACCGATTTTACGGTCTAATATTAACTGATATGCAGATGCTTGAACCATCGGGGCTGCGGTGTTTAGCTCATCGAGAAACAGTATCCCCCTCTCCTCACGACCATCGGGTAAAAATGCGGGTGGTGCCCAAATCGCCGTGTCGTTTTTGGCATTAAAAAACGGAATACCGCGCAAATCGGTCGGGTCAAGGAGCGAGAGACGCAAATCGATAAAGCCGATTCCTTGCTCACGAGCTATTTGGGCGACGATGGAGGATTTACCGATTCCCGGAGGTCCCCATAAAAAAACGGGAACTTTACGTTCGCACAAATGGGCTAGGGATCGTTTGGCACTTTGAGGGTTCATGGTTTTCCTTATTCTCGTCATCCCGTGCTCGATACGGGATCCATTTCCAAAAAGAAAGCTGGATTCCCAATCGAGTTGGGAATGACGATGTTTCGGATAATTATGCAATTATCATACGAAAAGGTAGAACGATAATTGTATTAGAGGTACAAACACAACCCAAAGGAACCCCATGTCAATTCAAGACTATATCGCTGAGAACAAATTAGAGTGGATGATTGTATTCAACGACAAAACAGAGTCATACAACTACGCGTATCGCGGATGTCTCATTGTTACCGAGGGTAAAGTTATCTCATCCGAAAACACTCTTCCTCCAAAAGAGATCGTTAAACAAGTGTTGCTTGCAACCAACAGCGACACCATCGACTTTTTAGCGTGCGAACTCCCTACAATTAACCTGTTCGAAGGTTTTGTTGCAAAATACAAAGAGTATTTAACACCAGAGGGAAAATATCTTCTCTTTATCTCTGATATTAATGGAAAAGGGAAAATTGT
>JAUYSQ010000069.1 GCA_030696285.1 Sulfuricurvum sp.
CGATTGCCTCTTCGAGATTTTCAGTACTGAGCTGATTTTTGGGATGGATGGAGTTGTATTTATCAATCCGTGCACGGACTCGTGCTAATTCAGCCTCTTTGATCTTCTCCTCTCTCTGAGCTCGTAATCGTGCTGCTTCGAGGGGATCAACCGGTGTTGCGGCGATCAAGGCACTAATATCCTGCTTGCATCGGCCACATACGCGTCCTGCATTGCTGTAGGGCTTCAACTCTATGAACGATGTCACGGCATTGAGTTTAATCAGATCAATAAGCTCATCTTCGTAAACGCTTTCACAGCTGCAAACAAGACGTCCTTTTCCACTGTTTAGACGATTTGAATAGAGATATGCCGCATCGATAACTTCATTCTTTTCCATCAACTTTTTGAGATGGATCAAATCGATATTGGTATTGATACCGATAAACCGTTTCAGCCGATCATGGTTGACGATGTATTGATCGATTCGATTCTCATGGGTTATCAGGATCGTTTCGTTCTCGGAGTCTTTGGGATCATAACTCGGTGAACTGACGTCGGCGAACAAAAATGAGCCTACTTTTAATCCGTCAATGGATACCTCTTGGTGAAAACTTTTTACTTCCAATCCGAGTATATTCGCCACGGCCACATCGGCTTGTAACGTACACTCTGTGACCCGCACGGCAATAAATCCGCTTTCACGTAACTGCGCTGCTTCACCGACACAATAGATATCGGCATTTGTGGTGCACATCGTCTCATCGACCAAGATCCCTTTGTCACATTCAAGCACTGCACATGCGCATGCGACATTGGGATCAATTCCGACACCAAAGATAAGAAAGGGGTTATCAATCACCCCATGACGCGTTTGAATCTCAGTAATTTGATCGTTTTGAACGGTTTTATTGAGTATCTCATCATTAAACCAAATCCGTATACGCGGATCGCGTTCAAAAATTCCTCGTAACAGCGCCACTCCCTCACGGTTCAGGTCTGAAGAGTAGAGGTACTCTTTTCGGGCTAGGAGGGTAATGGATTTAGGTGATGGACTGCGCATCAGCGTATCCAATAATTCGAGTCCGATCGGTCCTACACCGACAATAATGACATTTTTTCCGACAATTCCCTCGGCTATTTTGTCACTATCTTTCTCACTGCGAAACGTGGAGGCGTTGCTTATCCCTTGAATATCAAAAAGTGTTTTGGGCTGCGATCCGGTAGCAATGATCAGTTTATCGTAGGAAAAAACAGCATGTTCGCTAAATACACGTTTGGCTGAGGGATCGATACGGGTAATATTTTGGTTCAGTTCTACTCGAACTTTTGGATGCAACTCCAATACTATTGATTCAACGCATTGACTCTTATCCACAAGCGCACACAAATGAATCCGATCATACGGAGGATGAGACTCATCCGATACAATCACTACCTCGGACAAGGGAGCTTTCTCCATAATGATATTCGCAAGATACACAGCTGATATTCCACCGCCCACAATAACAATCCGCATGATCGCCCTCTTTTCAGTTGTTTGTTATTATGCCACAAAAATGAAATCTTATTTGTTATACTTTCATTATGGAATCTACAAAAGAACAACTAATCAATGACATTCAAAACCTGCTTAATCGTTACGATGGACTAAAACCAACGATTATCAATCCAGCGCTTTTACAATTCATGGACGAAACTACATTGCTCCATATTATTGATTCGCTTCTTAAACAACAAGAAAAGAGCAATGAAGACAATGTTGAGTGGCTGCAACAATTCAAAAGTGTATAATCTATTTTTTTAAAGTTGTTATTAACTGTTTATGCATATAATTACACAATTACAATTGAATGACAATTTTTAACATGTCATTTTAAATAACCTA
>JAUYSQ010000077.1 GCA_030696285.1 Sulfuricurvum sp.
ATAACCACAACATTGAACGCCCTCTCTCACCAAGCGTCGTGAATCCGGCATACACTCTCAAAAACATAACGTTTGAATATCAAGAAAATACCCCTACCCTCTCCCTCAACTCTCTCCTCATCCATGCAGGAGATAAAGTGGGGATTTTAGGGGTAATCGGTTCAGGTAAATCGACCCTTCTCAAACTTTTGGCGGGACTTTATGCCCCCAAAGAGGGAAAAATTTTCCTCGATGGGCTGGATATGCAGCATCTCTCCCGTGAATGGCTCTCTAAAACGATCGGGTATCTCTCCCAATCGACCAAGCTCTTCTCCGGAACCCTCCGCGACAATCTTACCCTGGGGATCGTGGGAATCACCGACGAGCAGATCACCGATGCGTGTAAAAAAACGGGGCTTATGCAGTTGGTCAGCGGATTGCCTCATGGGCTCGACAGTGCTGTTCCTGAAAGCGGCGAAAGTGTATCAGGAGGACAAAAACAGCTCATTGCCCTCACTCGTCTCGTCCTCTCACAGCCTAATGTCTGGTTGCTGGATGAACCTACTGCAAGCATGGATGAGGGGAGTGAAAAACGGCTTATTGAGCTGTTGGCAACCCTTATCCGGCCAACAGATACTCTTATCCTCGTTACACACAAACCCGCACTGCTGCGGCTTGTAAAGAGACTCAACGTTATGACGCCACAGGGAATTGCCATCGAAGGGCCTCGTGATGCCGTACTGCAAAAACTCTCAACTCCACAACCCACACCGCAAGGGACTCCATCGTGACCTCAAATAATCTCCCTTTTCTTTCTCGTATTCACCCTCTGAGTGTTATCTTTGGAACCCTCTTACTGGTGATTGTCCCCTTTCTCCTTTGGGCATCGTTTACTTCTCTGGATCAAATTTCCCACGCCCCCGGACAAGTGATCGCGGCCGCTAAAACCCAACAGATACAAGCTGCAAATGATGGCGTCATCCAAGAAGTTTACGTCAAAGAGGGGCAGAGCGTCAAAAAGGGGGAGACTCTCGCGACATTGGAAAAATCGCAGGCTCAAGCCGCGCATGATGACAGCATCGCAAAAGTTGCCGCCCTGCAAGCTGCATTGGTGCGACTCAAAGCCGAAGTTTTCGGACACCCTCTCGTTTTCCCTCCTCTCGTCCATCGCTATCCTGATTTTATGGCCAACCAAACGGCTCTCTTTCATCGCCGACAGCAAGCAATGAGTGATGAAGTATCGGCGCTGGGAGAATCGCTCAAACTGGCGCAAGACGAACTCAATCTCAACCTTCCTCTCCTCGAAACAGGGGATATCGGAGCGACTGAAATCATCCGCCTCAAGCGACAGATCGCCGACCTCAAAGGTCAAATTTCCAACAAAAAGAATAAATATTTTCAAGACTCTCAAGCCGAAATGACCAAAGCCGAAGAGGAACTCTCTACTAAAGAACAGGAGTTGGCCGATAGAGAAGTAACGCTGGAGAGGACAAGCGTCATTGCTCCTATGGATGCGGTGGTCAAAAACATCCTCCTCACGACGCAAGGGGCACGCGTCCGCCCCGGAGATGTGATTATGGAGTTGGTTCCCGCTAATGACACTCTGCTCGTGGAAGCGAAACTGGCCCCTTCGGATTTGTCGTTTGTGAAAAAAGGGCAATTAGCCGCCGTCAAACTCGATGCGTATGACTACTCCATCTATGGAATTTTCCATGGCACGGTTGCCTACATCAGTCCTGATACGCTGATCGAAAAAACACAGCAGGGAGACAAATTCTATTTTCGGGTTTTAATTTCACTAAAACCCGATGAGATGATCTCAAAATCGGGTAAAAAAATCGTTATGACTCCGGGAATGACAACGCAAGTAGATATTATCACCGGAGAGAGAAGCGTTCTCAATTACCTCATCAAACCAATCGCGAAAACGTTTACTGAATCATTGCATGAACGGTAAAGCTACACCTTAACATCCAAAAGGTGAAGAGGCTTTCGCGGAGGTTCTTTCTCTGGAGTGTTATCTTCCTCGCTTGAGCGGCGTTCTTCTTGCTCTGCTTGCTCTTTTGTATGTTCACGATTAGAATCA
>JAUYSQ010000026.1 GCA_030696285.1 Sulfuricurvum sp.
TCAATAGAGTACGATCGTATCTCTCATTCCCAACTCCCTTGTTGGGAATGCCATTACTCTCTTTATTTCCATCAATATTGTATTTTCTTAGCCATCCCGCTATAATCAATCAGATAGTCATTCCTAACGGAGACGTAGGGCACGAAAAGGATCGTTAGTGTATGAATTGCTAAATGCTATCGTACTAAATCTTGATATCGCAGGAATCATTCTGCTGCTTGTCACTCTCGTCCCCATCCTGAAACTAAAGCGTGAACTTCCCATTGGATCGGTACGAAAACTATGGGAAATTCTCTCTGCTATGATTATTTTCTTTATCGGCATCTATATCTATATTACGGTGCAGTATCGTATAGGAAATGTTTTAATAAATAGAGACATCATATGTATACTGCTATTTTTCGGAGCATTATTTGTTTTAATGGTCAGCACCCTTTCCCTACGAACCGCCTTGGACATCAAACGCATCTACACTCTGGAAATCGAAAATATTACCGACCCGCTGATGGGTATCAGCAACCGTCGCCATCTTGAGCGAAAACTGCATGAAGAGTTTGCCAAAGCCGTACGCTATGATCTTGCTTTCTCGATTCTTATGCTCGATATCGACTACTTCAAAAACGTCAATGATACATACGGACACGATACAGGCGATATGGTCCTAAAAAACCTCGGAGCAATCATTAAAAATTTTATCCGTGTATCAGACATTGTTGCCCGTTACGGTGGCGAGGAGATTATGGTTCTCTGTCCTTTAACGGATGGTAACCATGCCGCATCGTTGGCTGAACGGCTGCGACAGGAGATCGACAAGAGAGTTATTGTCCCCGCCGATATGGAAAAAGAGGGAAGAGAAATACGCATTACCGTCAGTATTGGAGTTGCCGAGTATCTGCCTGAAATATCCACTGTCGAGGATCTGGTCAAACGTGCGGACAGAGCAATGTACCGAGCGAAACACGAAGGGCGTAACCGGATTTTTCTGTGCAATAATTCTACTTCCGATGAAATGACAACTGTGAACGTCCTCTAAATACGGGTCAAGTGATGAATTTAGGAAAGTATAGATATGATGTTTTGAAATATGTTAATTTGTTATGTCTATCACTCTTACCACATAAGAAGTGATTTTTTACTTCTATCATCCAAAGGATTTAACCTATGTGGCTACACACTAGCTGTGATTTGACATTCGATATCGCTGTTCCGACTCCTTTTGTCCTCATGCTTCGTCCTCGCAGCGGAGCACAGCAATGGATAGCTCTTGAAGAATATAAGATTGTCCCCAGTGTCCCCGTATTCGAATTCACCGATAACTACGGAAATCTCT
>JAUYSQ010000079.1 GCA_030696285.1 Sulfuricurvum sp.
AAATGCTCTACCAGCTGAGCTAACGGGACAAGAACGCACATTATTGCTTGCACAATTTGTGGACGGGAATTATAGCGGTTATAACCTTTTGTGTCAATGGGTTAGGACGTAAATGTTAAGATATTTAGGAAAAAGATGAAAATTTGATATACTACTTTTGAATAAAGACTAAAATACTTGGAAAAAAACAATGAAAAAACTCTTTTTAATAATCGCAATCCTTACAACGGGTCTGTATGCAGGATCGATTCAAAATGACCGAGAATTTCAGCAGGCGGTTGAAATGATGGGTCAGGAGAAGAAGCTGGTACTGATGATCTACACCACTGCCGACTGTCCTGAATGTGCCTATATGAAGCAAAAAGTATTTCACGATCAAGCAGTTGAGCCGTATTTGAACCGTCATTTTGTCGTTATTGAAAAAAATATTCATACGAGCAAGCTTCCTGACGGATTCGATTATTTTGGTATCCCGACAATGTTTTTTATTGATAAGGCTGGGAATAATAAAGAGACGATAGTCGGGAGCAAACGCCCGAAACTGTTTGTGAGTGAACTTCGTCGCATCCGGAGCAAAAAATGAAAAAATTGTTAGGATTGATCGCAATAGCAGGGATGATGATTACCGTTCAAGGGTATGATGGAGTACATTTGAAGAAAGCGCTGGAAGAAAAAGAGTGCATCGGATGTGATTTGCGCGGTGCTGATTTGCGTAAGCAAGATTTCAGCGGCGGTGATTTTCATGGAAGTGATCTTAGCGGAGCGGATATGAGAGGGAGTGTTTTTGAAATGGCGGATTTGAACGACTGTAACCTGAGCCGTGCAAAGGCAGAGGGGACAGTATTTTGGAAAGCGTCGATGGAGCGGTCGAATTTACGTGGTATTAGGGCGAAGGGATCAAATTTCAAGGGGACGCATCTTAATAAAAGTGATCTTTCTAAGGCTGATTTGAGGGGTGCTAAAATTTGGAAAGCCGATTTTAGCGATGCGGTTCTCTTCAAAACTGATTTTCGCGATGCGGAGATCGGGGGTTCGAAGTTCATCCGTAACGATTTGCGCACGGCCAAGCTGGAAAAAAGTTTGTTATGGCAAACACGATTTAGCGAGGTCGTGATGAGTAAAGCGCAATGTGCTCATGCCCAAAAAGAGGAAGCACTGCTGGATTCAAATGTGACGTGCCGATAAAAAAGGTTATACTCTCTTTATGAATATTTGGATGTTTGATTTTTCCTGGGTATGGCTAGTCTTGCCTCCCATCCTTTATTGTCTTTATAAATGCAAAGCGGTTGTGACACCGCGTACTTTCCCGCATCTGAATTTTTTTGGACATGTTGGAAAATGGCGCAATGGTGAGTGGCTTTTAAAAGTGCTTGCCATATTGTTGATCGTGGGTGCGCTGGCGACTCCTGTCATTGTTGATTATTCGGATCCACGTAACCGAAACGGAATCGACATCGTCCTCTCCATTGATGGGAGCGGGTCGATGAATGCATCGGGATTTGACAGTGAAAATGAACGCCTTAGCCGTTTTGAGATCGTCCAAAAGATCGCGAGCGATTTCATGATGAAGAGGATGGAAGACAATGTCGGGGTAGTATTGTTTGGGGATTTTGCTTTTATCGCTTCTCCTGTCACCTACGAAAAAGAGATCATTGCTGAAATGATCGGGTATCTCAGTCACGGGATGGCGGGGCAGAATACGGCCATCGGTGAGGGGATAGCGATGAGCGTACGGGCATTACGAGAGTCGCGAGCGAAAAATAAAGTGATTGTGTTGCTCACCGATGGAGAGCACAATAGCGGTGTGATTTCCCCGAAAGAGGCCGTGAAAATGGTACAGCACAATAACATCAAACTTTACACCATCGGAATCGGTAAAAAAGGGGAGTTTGATAACGCTCTTTTGTCACAGCTAGCACGTGATGGAGGAGGAAAGTTTTTCACAGCCTCTAATAATAAAGAGCTTCAAGAAGTGTATGATGAGATCGATACAATGGAGCGCTCGAGTATCAAAAGTGAAAAACACACTTTTAAAGAGCATTATTTCCCATGGCTCTTATCAGCAGCACTGGGAACACTCTTCATTCTCGCGTGGCGACGTAAAAGAGCGAATGTATAAAATTATAAGGTATTGATATACTCAGCCAGCGCATGAACTTGCTCTTTAGTGTTTGCATCTATAAAGTTCTTTTTCATTGTCTTAACCACCGGCAAAGCCTTTCTTTCGCCTGAAGCGTAGTCATATAGGGCTTTTTCTATTTTTGCTGCCGGTACATCTTTGATGGCTGTGGATTTCGTCATAGCTGCTTTTTCCCCTTTTTGACCATGACAACTCGCACATTTTTGTTGATAAACAGAACTTATTGGCGCTGCCAAAACGATACTCGCAGAGAAAACCGGTAATAATATTTTGATCAAAGTCATTGACATAATCCTTTAAAAGTAAAAACAAATCGTCTCTAACAACTCCGAGTATTATAGAGGTGTTTGATTCATTATTCTAACAAAAATAAAACTCATAAAAACTTAAATACTCTTTATCATCCTTTACGAATTTAGAAATCCATTTTGTAGCCGATCCCACTATAATTAGTAATGATATCCGAATACGTTTTTTTACGAATGGCACGTACCAATGTACGCAGGGCATCCATGCTCATCGAACTGTTTTGCCAAACCACTCTCTCTATTTCATCAAATGGGATAATTTGTCGTTTATTTTTTAACAGAAGCTCGACGAGAAGATACTCTTTTTTGGATAATTGAACCGGTTCACCGGTAGGATCAATAATAGATTTGTTAATCGGATCGTAACTAAACCCATGATTTAATTCATTATTAACCAAAATAGCAGGAAAGGGCGGTAACAATTTATCACTTGCAATTTTAATGGCATGCAGCAGTTCATTTTTTTTCAACGGTTTGATCAGAAATCGCGTAGTATCGAGATTGATAGCTTCGAGTAAAATCTCTTTGTCGGAATCGTCTGCTATGATAATAATAGGGGCAATGATATCTTTGTATCGCAGGAACTGGAGAAAAGTCATTCGCTCTTTTTGATGCATATTTAAATCAATAAGAATAATATCGATTTTATGTTGTCGAAAGAGATTATTTGCACTCTCAAGATTATCTGTTTCTAAAACCTTCAGTCCAATTTCCCGCATAAGAAGAGCATTTTGTTCCCGACATTGAGAATCACCTTCGATGTACAAAATTGTTAAATTTTTGAATATATCCATCTTTTTATCCTTATTTAAGTTATAAATTGTAGCTAAATCTTACCGGTTATCTTTATAGCAATTCTTTTTTAAAGGAATGAGGGGGGTAAAGTTGGGGAGGGAGCAGCATTTTTTAAGATTCTTAAATTGAAAAGATTTTGTATGAAATAACGCGCTACTTCTGCGTCAAATAGAACATTATTAGTAAATTCTCATTTAATTATTATTATATCCTTATTATAAGTTGCTAAAATCAAGAAACAAGCTGCTCTGATACAGTGCACAAAGTTGCATTGAATATTTAGAAAGAAAAAGGGATTAAATATTAATGTTCACATCCCAAAATTTAACTCTTTTATGTATCAACGGGGATGTCCAAACACGAGAAAAAAATACTTTATTTATGCGTAAAAATGAACTACGTGTTTTTACGGCAAATAATACAATCCGAGCTTATGACCTTTATCAGACCCATAAAATCGATTTAATTATTATTGATATTCCTCTTCCAGATGAAAATGGATTGGACTTTATTCGCCATCTTCGGCAGTTAGAAATCGATACCCCTGTCATTATTACCACGGCAAGTACCGATAAAGAAATTTTGATCGATGCCATCAATCTTGATATCAGTCGATATTTGATCAAGCCGTTTGATAATACGGAGTTACTGGATGCGATTCAAGTAACCGCTAAAAAGCTATTCAATGTGCACGGTTCAACGTTTCTCAAACTGCATCATGGATTTAGTTACGATACGATTAATAAATCGGTGAACCGTCCTGATGGCAGTATTATTCATTTATCCAAGAAAGAATATTTGCTTCTGGAACTTCTTCTAGAAAATAAGCGAAAAATTATCCCTTATGAAACCATTGAATCGACGATATGGCATAGCTCTACGATGAGCATAGACACATTGCGTACATTGGTGCGTGCCATTCGTAAAAAAACGTATCCGGGTATCATTATCAACAATAATGCGATTGGCTACAAAATCGACTTCTAGCCTAACAGGCTACTATTATACATGCTCTAATCCCACAGAGAATTCCCAGACGGTTTCCCAATAAATATTAAAATCACTCAAATGCGTGCATTTTATTCTCATTATTTATCGTTATCATGTATAATATATACAAGAAAAAAATAACTGGTTCTGTTTGATAAAGAAGAGGAGGGATGATGTTTGCAACTCAAAATTTAGCCGTTCTTTATATCGAACAAGATCCCGAAATCCGTAAGCGGGGTACGCAGCTTATGCACGAGAATGGATTGCGGGTTTTTGAGTCGGACAACACATCTAACGGATGTGACTTATTTCGGATGAATGAGGTTGATATTGTTATGATCGATCTTGAACTTCCTGAAAAAAGCGGGCTAAATTTTATCCGTTGTCTTCGTGGAAAAGATATCCTGACTCCTGTGATTATCACCACGGATCATTCTGATCAGGAGACCCTGCTCGAAGCAATCAATCTTGAGATTACCCGCTACCTGATAAAGCCATGCAAGAAACACGATCTCCTTGATGCCCTTCAGATGGCTATCAAAAAAGCGGTTAATTGCCACCCGCTCACTTTTACCAAGCTGAATAACGAATTTAGTTACGATCCAGTCAATAAAACAATTAACAATCCTAATGGCAGCGTCAATCAATTATCCAAAAAAGAGTACCTTTTGATCGAGCTTCTCTTGAAAAATAAGCATCAAATCGTCCCTTATGATCTCATAGAGATGCTAGTATGGGAGGGGTCTATAATGAGTATGGATGCTCTACGTACATTGGTTCGCGGTATTCGTAAAAAAACGTATTCCACTATCATTGCAAACTATAACGGTATTGGATATAAAATAAATCTTAATTAAATTATTTAAAAAGAAATTTTTTAATTGAGTTGCTTCTCACATCATAAAAATCTCATTTCGTATTGTTAGAATTATTATGTGTTAGTTAATTAGTACAGATGTGAGAGAATGTGATGCAGTAAGGTTGTACATTCTGCTCTTTGTGTGCAACATAGCTGATGTTAGCACTATAGATCTTCGAACTGGATGCTAATAGTCGCAAATAAAATCTCAATCAGGGGGTGGTAAAGATGAAAAATAGACAATGGGGTATCTTCACTGTAGGTTTACTTGCATTAGCAGGGTTAACGAATGAAGCTCAAGCGTTGCCGATGTTTG
>JAUYSQ010000081.1 GCA_030696285.1 Sulfuricurvum sp.
CCGATCAACACGCGACTCACCAATTCCGGATTTTTGTGCAGATAATCAACCACGACATTAGCACGTTTGGACGCCAATACTTCCAGCTCAGAGGCTCCAATCACTTGAAGCAGGGTAAGCCTCTCTATCAATGCAGCAGTATAATGTTTGGTAAACTCCGCCTCTTGCGGGTATTTCTCCTCCATAGCCGTCCGAAGGGTTTTTATTTCTGAAGAGTTCATCGATTTTTTCGCTGTTGCTTCGAGAGTCTCCAAACTTAGTGCATCCGTCGAATCGATCCTTTTTTTACTATTCTGACCAATAATAGAGGCAATCAGTTTTTGCACCTGAAGCGCATGTTCATCTTCGGCAACCGCCCATCCGCCGTGCACCTTAAGGGTTAGTTTCGGACGCTTTGCCAAGAGAGTTGCGAGCTTATCGAGTTTTTCACGCTCCGGCGGCAACACACTATCCTCCCCCGCTTCAAACGATACCTTTGAGAGGGAATCATCCCCCGAATCAATCCCCATCAGTGACCCCAAAAGCCGAAACGGTGCCGTAATCGCCTTGGTCAAAAGATTGCCGATTACCTGCCAAATTACTTTTCCGTAACGAAAATTTGGATCGGTGACATTCCCCTCGACAGGAAGATCAATATCAATAACGCCATCGCTGTCTTCGAGTAATGCAACCACGAGTTTCAGCGGCCATTTTGCCCCCCCTTCAACTTCATCCCCCAGCTCTATATTTTTAATGACAACTTTATTTTGAGCGTCAAGATTTCCCTGATTTATTTTATACACCAGATTTAAAAACAGTTTTCCATTGGCAATTTTATAGCCCAAAAACTCCAGAGAGTAGGGGGTATAATTTTTCAGCTCCAGATTTTCAAAATCCACATGCATATCGGTAAACGCTTTGGGGTCTTTGGTGTTGATCGTTCCATTGATTTTAGCCAGCCCATACTCATCGACTCCCCCCCTTAGTTTCACGAACGTCCTCACATCTTTCGTCGTTGAAATCCCCAGTACCTCACCACCCAAATCATGGATATAGGTTTTAAACGGTAAGGGAAGAGAAAGGTCACTAAACGTCGAACTGCTGTTCACCACCGCAAGCTTGACAATATC
>JAUYSQ010000082.1 GCA_030696285.1 Sulfuricurvum sp.
TATTCGCTCCTGTTTTGGCAGAGGCAAGGGAGAGACACTTAACAATGGTGCGCTGGAGTTTATGTTCAGTCGTAAAGAAGTTTTTAGCTTTCCCACACCTGCTATGGATCTTGATGAATTAGAACTTTCTCTTATTGATGCAGGTCTGGAGTCGATTGAATAAGAAGAGGGTGAAGTGACTGTGTATGGTGATTACACTGCATTTGGCGAACTTTCTCGTGCACTGGAAGAGATGGGTTTTGAGCTCACCAAAGCAGCGTTGGAGCGTATCGCCAACAGTCCTGTAGAATTTACCGATGAACAAATGGTCGACATTGAAAAACTTATTGATAAGCTCGAAGAAGATGAGGACGTTCAGGCGGTTTATACAAATATCGGGTAAAAGATTTTTATCCGTTCGTGGTGAGCCCACGTGCCCTATAGGGTATGTCGAACTATGAATTCTTACCCTTCGACAGCCTCAGGGCGAACGGTTGGCTCCTCTTTACTTTTACTGTGATGTATCGTCGCATCGAGCAATAATGTTTTGGCAAAATGAGATTTTGTGCCCGAAGGAAAATGGGGATCTTTAAGTAAAACGGAAATTTTTTTACTCCCATGTTTTTCAATCAAACGCCGCAGTTTTCCCTCACCCATTCCGTAAGCAAAATCAGCCAAATACCAACTTCCAAATTCTCTTTTTAGGCTTTTTATGTAACGAATAGCTGCATCGGTAGAGTCATTGATATTGAGACGCTCATCCTTCCCTTTTTTGACGGAAAGCCCAAAGTTTTTTGCACTTCTTACGGTAAATTGCCATAGTCCTGCAGTACCGGAACCTCTTGCTCTGGGATTGAATTTTGATTCACAATAGGGGATGAGAGAGAAAAAAAGAGGAATATTTTCTTTTTTGAATTTTTCTTCCACGTATTGATACTCTTCTCGTGTTGCTTGATAGCGTTTATAGTGGCTGACGTAGCTGGTTGCATACTCTTCACGTACCTCAGAAAGGGCTTTGATCTCTTCGAATGATTCTTCGGAACCTATTGAGGAGAGGGAAGCATTCAGCGCAGCAGACGAGGGAGAAGCGTACCCTTGGGTTAGTCCCAGTACGCATAAGAAGATGAGGGTATGAAGGATATTTCTCACGCTTCGATGTAGTCGAGGTCTTTATGAAATGTCTCATGCGTGTAATAGAGGGCAATAGCACCTAAACTAAAACACACAACTCCTACGATAGCACCTGCTCCGAGTATTCCATACGTCTCTTTGAGTGCGATAAAAGAGAGGGTGATCGGAACAACGGCACCGCGAACGAAGTTCGGTGCAGTGGTAGCGACAGTGGCACGGATATTGGTTCCGAACTGTTCGGCTGCCATCGTGATAAAGAGTGCCCAATAGCCGCAAAAAATACCCAGAGCAAAGCAACTCCAGTAAAAGGCATCGGGCGTGGCACCTGTGAGAGTGTAATACCATAGAACAGTCACGGCGGATAGAGTCAAAAAGAGGGCGAACGCTTTTTTGCGGCTTTTCAACTTTTGAGAGAGATAACCGCTTGAAAAATCTCCGATGGCCAAACCGATATAACAATACATGAGAGCCGTCCCCGCACTCACTTCACCGCTGATTTCCAATGCCTTTGCAAATTCAGGCGAGAACATTACCAAAACACCGACAACAAACCACAGCGGGATTCCAATTGCGATCGTTTTGAGGTATTTGCCGAGCAAGATGCGATTCTTAAAGAGGGAAAAGAAATCGCCTCGCTTGATATTTTCGCTGAGGTTATGTTCAAACATCCCAGATTCACGCACTTTGAGGCGGAGAATGAGAAGTGAAAAACCGAGTAATCCTCCGAAGATGTACGCATTACGCCAGTCAAAATGTTGTGCAACCAGATTGGCGGCAACGACCCCGAGAACGCCGAAGCTCGCAATACTCATGACACCATAACCGCGCAGGTGTTTAGGGAGAATTTCGGCGACGAGGGTTACCCCTGCACCCAGTTCACCCGCTAAACCGATCCCTGCGATAAAACGAAGAACCGCGTATTGTTCGACGTTGGTAACGAAAGCGTTGAGAAAATTGGCAACGGAGTAGAGGATGATAGAGGCAAATAAAACAGAAAGACGCCCTTTTTTATCGCCTAGAATTCCCCATAAAATCCCACCGAGCAACATCCCTCCCATTTGCATATTGAGGATGGTTGACCCCCATGAGGTGATCTCTTCGGCATTGAGCCCAAGCTCACTGAGGCTTGCCACACGGACAACACCAAATAAAATAAGGTCATAAATATCGACGAAATATCCCATTGCAATGACAATGACCGGGAGGGTCAATACTTGACGAAGGGTAGAAATAGGGGTTGTGGACATTAAAACTCCAAAAGTATAGTGTTTTATTATAAATGATTTTGGCTTAGAAGAGCCATTATGCTATACTAGTTCAATGGATTTTCACTAAGAGAGGAGAATACTTTTATGTATGCAGAGAGAAAAAAACTTATTCGATATGCACTGGATTTTGAGATAGAAAATATCAATACGTATTCAGGCTATAAGGGCGATCTTATTGTTAAGATCACTACAAAAGAGAAAGAGGCGGTTATTGCCATTCGTAAATTTGCTCTCTCTATAGGGATCAAAGAGGTGGTTATCAAGCAGAATTCAAATATTGAACAATTTGAGATTTTTTGCGTAACCTCCGATGAAAATGTGTATGATTTAAAAATTAAAGAGTTGCTGGATGAGGTTCACGCGGAACACCTCAAGACATCTAAGGATGTATGGGAAGAGGGGCGGCTGGATTGATTTTGGTTCCCGTTAAAAATACATAATCTTTTCCCGTTAGGGTAACCCGAAATTTTTTCTGCTGCAAGTATTTTTTACAGTAATAAGCGTCTTTGTAAAGCAGTGTCATCTCTGAATAGGGATAGTTGGGTGCTTTGGCTCCGTAGATCATCTCTCCCCCCATCCACCTGCAATTCGGAAATCCTAAAATAATTGCTCCATTCTTGGTTAAAAATTCTTGAATAAGTTTCATAAAAAGGAGTTTGAAATCAATCCCAGGACTTTGCAGGGTACCTATCGTAATGATGAGGTCAAATTCTCCAAGATTTAGACGAGCGAGATCGTTGATATCGTGGACAAAAAAAGTTGCATTCCCCTCGCTAAACCGTTCTCGTGCACGCGCAATGGCTGTCTCGGAGTGATCGATTCCGACCAGTTCTATTTTTTCAAATACTTGGGGAGAGAGAATTTGACGGATTAAATCAAACTCATCCCCGGTATTGATCCCCAAATTTAAAATCCGTAGACGTTCTCCCACCTTGACACTTCGTAAGGCACGCAGATAAGGGGAGAGAAAAGCGGGCTCTTCGTTTTTGTGGAGTGCGGCGAAGCGTGAGGTTGTCCCATATTTTTCTTCTCTTTCGCCACTATGGTGAAACGAATCGCTGAGGTCGAGTTTCTCGTACGTGATTAGGACAGTATGATCGGATAAAGGCTTAGGGGTCAGCATTCGGCAAAAAAGAAGTTCACCCAAATCGCTCCATGCTTTGTAGCCTCGATAGAGATAGTGTACGCCGTCGACGGTTATGGACTCACCTGCGTAGATACCGCGTGAAATATCGGGATTGAGGACTTCGAATGTGATTGTGTCAGAGCTTTTGAGGTTCTCGTGTGCAAAGCTGAGGATATTATTCATGGACTCAATGGTAAAGGTTTTCAAAACAGTTCCCACGGTGTACTCCAATTGTCAAGCTGTGTATGACACTCCATGCTCACAAATCGCTCTCCCTCATCCGGTGATGAAATGAAGGAAAAATCTTCACCGTTGAAATGAAACCGCAGTGCATAGGCGTGCAGATACCCGCGTGCCTCTTTGCGTGCTTCATCGGCTTGCGCGTAGCGGTCATCTCCAGCGATGGGGGAGCCGAGGCTTTTAAGGGCAACACGGATTTGATGCGTTTTACCCGTATGGGGTTTGATAAGGAAAAAGCGCTCGTGGGTACGCAATGCGCAGCTAATAAACTGCGTGATAGCAGGGTTCTCCATGGTAGTGAGGAGTTTGTAATCACCCCGTCGTGCACTTGCCATATCCCCTTTGACCCACCCTTGTTTCTTTTTTGGTTTGCGCATTGAGATGGCAAGATAGTATTTCTCGATCTCACGGTTTTCAAACATTTTTCCAAACAGTGCGGCAACTTCGGAGCTTTTGGCAAAAATAACCAAACCCGACGTCATTTTATCAAGGCGATGGACGGGGAAAAGGGAGATACCTGTTTGTTCACTCACTTGGACGACAAATCCCGCTTCCTTTTCAGAGTGAAAATTTGCCCCTGCCGGTTTAAGGGAAATAAGAAAATCACTGTTTTCAAAAAGGATTGTAATCATAATTGTTACTCGTCATTCCCGCGAAGGCGGGAATCCAGCTTGGTAGTTGGGATGGATCCCCGGGTTAGACCTTCGGATGACGGGAATAGTTCATCTTCTAATATAATCCGATACTCACCTGCCTTTAAATCACCAAGGGTTAAATCACCAATGCGGGAGCGGTGCAGGGTGGTGACGTGATTACCTACGGCAGCAAACATCCGTCGAACTTGATGATAGCGCCCTTCGGTGATCTCTAATGTCACGTGTATTTCGTCAATGATAGTGAGCTTTGCAGGGAGGCAAGGACTCTTTTCCCCGTTGAGCATCAATGTTCCTGAAGCGAAAATATCCGCTTCATTACCCTTTAATGGTCGATCCAAAGTCGCTTTGTAGAGTTTGGGTACATGATATTTGGGGGATGTGAGGCGGTGGAGGAACTGTCCGTCATCGGTCAGTAACAGCAGTCCGCTCGTCTCTTTGTCGAGTCGTCCGATGGTAGAAATTTTGGGATCACGTTTTTGCCATCTTTGCGGAAGGAGTGAATAGACGAGCTTCCCCTCTCCCTCATCGTGGGAACAAACAAACCCAAGCGGTTTATGCATCAAAATCACTATTCCCTCACGTGGGTCAAGCGGTTCGCCTTGAAACGCTACGTCATGATGAAATGCTTTGAAATCAGGTTTGGTGACACACTGTCCAAGAACGGTGACAATCCCGTCTGCAATGAGTTTTTTGGATTCACTGCGACTTGCATATCCCAAGCTGGTGAGGAGTTGATCGAGCCGTTGTTTAGAGGGCTTCAAGTTTATCCTCATACTCTTTTGTTAGACGTTCAAATTCCTCGCTTGCCACTTCCAATCGCTCAAACAGCTCTTCGATCATGATCTCATCGGCACCAATTTGTTTGGAAACTTCTTGGAGTTTCCCGTTTTCCCCTTGCTCGGAATAGGCGATGAGAAGGGCGTGAGAATTTTTGAGTTTTTCCTCAAGTGTCATAATGGTGTTCTCACAAAAATCGATCTCTTTTTTCAGAGGATTCAAAAGTTTAGAGCGCTCTTGGACGAGTTGGGTACGTTGTTGCTTTTGCTCTTTTTTATTGCTGTTTTGGGTTACTTTGGCAACTTTCGGAGCGTCGCTAATCTCTTCATCCCAACCAATTTTCTCTAAAAATTCATCGTAGTTTCCATCAAAAAACTCAGCACCTCCCTCACGGAAGATGATGAGCTGATCGGCAAGCTCACGTAAGAGCATCTCAGAGTGGGTGACAATCACTACGGAGCCCTCAAAGCGTTTGACTGCATCGCACAGTGAATCAATGGACTGCATATCGAGGTGGTTGGTCGGCTCATCGAGAAAGAGGAGGTTGGCAGGGGTAGCGATGATTTTTCCCAGCATAACACGGCTGCGCTCGCCTCCTGAAAGGATAGAGATTTTTTTATCGGCATCGTCACCGCTGAACATCATCGTTCCGCAAATACCGCGAACGCGAACATTTTGGAGTGTATTGTCGGCACTTTGTATCTCTTCGCTAATCGTACGGTTTTTATCGAGTCGATCAATATTGGTTTGACCGAAATGGGCGATAGCGGTGGAGGGGTGAGTGAGTATTTCTCCGCTTGGTGTCAGTACCCCGGCGAGGGCGTTGAGGAGGGTTGATTTCCCTTTACCATTTTTCCCGATGATGGCAAGACATTTGTTTTTTTCTAAAATAAACGAGAGGTTTTGAAACAGCGGTTCATTTGGTTTGTAGCCAAACGATAGATTTTTGACTTCCATAGTAATCTTGGAGGGAGTAGGGCGATAGGAGAAGGAAAAACTTAAATCTTTTTCACCTTCCAACGATTCCATCATCCCCATTTTTTCCAACTCTTTGGCTTTGGATTGCGCCATGACTGCTGTGGAAGCACGGGCTTTGTTTCGAGCGACAAAATCGATAAGCTCTTCCCGTTTTTTGTCGTGATTGATTTTGGTTTTGACGTAAAGCTCATCTTCCTGAGCCATCATTTCATAATATTTATGGCTATTGCCTTTGATGATAGAAACGTTGCGACGACGCAAGCCCATCGTATGGGTAGAGACAGCATCCATAAAATCACGATCGTGGGTGATCAGAATGACTTCCCCCTCAAACCCTCGGATAAACGAGCCAAGCCAGCGAAGCGAGACAATATCGAGATAATTGGTCGGTTCGTCCAAAAGGAGGAGATTGGGTTCGGTGACAAGGAGTTTGACAAGATTGAGCCGTATTTGATACCCTCCCGAAAAACTCAGAGGATCTTTATCCAAATCTTCCAGTGTAAATCCCAGCCCGAAAAGAATTTTTTCCACCCGATACACTTCATGTTCCGCGTCACCCGTCAGTACTGAGGCACACTCATCCCGCACCGTTTTGTAGGTGAAATGGAGATGCTGTCTCAATGTTCCGATACGGTAATTTTTAGGGATGAGTATTTCGCCGTCATCATACGGCTCTTCGCCCAAAATGATTTTAAAGAGGGTCGATTTTCCCGAACCGTTACGTCCGACAAACCCGATTTTTTGACCTGCGGAGAGTTTGAGATTGAGATTCTCAAACAGTACGCGTGTGCCGTAACTTTTAGTAAGATTATTAATTTGAATCATAGCTAAGGTCTTATTCCTCTATTTTGTGAGGAAGTTTTCCGGGCATCGCCTCTTTATTGGAGAGAAGATCTTCGATCTGGCGTTTCACTTTATCGTAACGAAACTGCTCTTTGAACCCATTGATCCGTCCTCCGGCTGCGTTAGGATGACCTCCTCCATTGGCCCATTCACCCGCCATCATGGCAACGTCTACTTGATCATGCCCGCGTAAACTCATGGTTCCACGAGTGCTGATATCAACGATAAAATCAAAATCTGGGAATGCAGTGACGAAACCGTTTCCAATGATAGAGGTATTGCCCAAGCCGTAGCTCAAAAATCCGCGCCACCCTTTGTAATAGATGGTCATTGTAGAGCGCTTCGTTCCCAGCAGTGCCACGATGTATTTGGTCGAGAGGTTATCAAGGGTATTGTCTACGCCGTCTTTGAAAAAATCTTTTTTCATTTTATGGAGTGCTTCATCAAGGACGATATTGGCATCCGGGAGGAGGCGCATTGTTGCCGCCCGTTCCAGCAACGCCAGTTTGTATTCACGGTCTTCATTTCCAAACATTACGCGACTGAGTTCACGGGCATCACTGATGAGACGCATACAGACTTTACCGTATTCGAAATCCTCTTCCTCCTCTTGTTTCCACAAATCGACGGCATTGACCACTTTGACAAACGGTTCAATCCATCCTCCTGCTTCTAATCCATAATGTTCGATAGCATATTCGTAAACAATTTTAGTGGCACATCTCTCTGTGTCCAGAGTATACCACTCGTATTGCACCGCTGAATCTTTTCCGCTTCCATGGTGGTCGAGCAGTGTGAGGGTAATCGTCCATCCCGCTTCATTGAGCTTTCGTACTTCGTGGTGAAGCCATTTTGCTTCATCGGGACTGAGATTTAAATCACTCACGAGGATGGTAGCCTCTTGCTTGGATTTTTTGAGAGTATCAATAATCTCTTCGAGACGCTCCATCACCTCTGCGCCGTAATTGGCATTATAACTGTTCATCGTGTGGTTCGTTTGTGCCATAACCAGTTGGCAGCTGTAGCCGTCAAGATCGGTGTGTGAGAGGTGGTAAAAGGTTTTTTTCATAACTATCCTATTTGTCTAAAGTGATGGAACCGAGAACTTCGAATTTAGCGCCTGAATCGATTTCAGCATGTGAGAGAACCACGATATCGAGATTGAAACGCTCGAAGATTTCGGCAAGTGGGCGTCGAAGTTTGGGATCAACAATGATGATAATAGGAGAGATCCCCCGCTGAAGAAGTTCGCTTGCTTTGGAACTGCTGGCTTGAATGAGACCGTTGATCTCTCCGACGTTGAGCAACAATTGACGATTACCATCACGCTCTTGAGATTTTTCGAGCAGGCGTTGTTCGCTCATTGTCTCAAACGTCAGCAGCTTGATAACCCCATCCGATCCGGTATAGAGTTGGGTAATAATCCGAGCCAATTTGGCGCGAACGTGTTCCGTAATCGTGTCCACACTTTTGGTGTATTCGGCAACATCCGCCATCGTCTCTAGGATAGTAATCATATCTTTGAGCGGAATGCGTTCGTGAAGGAGGGCTTTAAAAACGCGTTGAATCAGACCGATATTGGCCACTTTGAGCAAATCATCTACAACAACAGGGTAATCATTTTTGATTTTATCGATCAACGTTTGAGTCTCTTGACGGGTTAAGAGCTCTTCAGCGTATTTTTTGACCAATTCACTCATATGGGTGGAGATAACAGTAGAGGGATCGACCACGGTATAACCGTTGATGATCGCATCTTCTTTGAGCTCAGGGACAATCCAAAAAGCATCGAGTCCGAATGCCGGCTCTTTGGTCGGTTCCCCTTTGATTTCAGCGATGGCCATACCGCTGTCCATTGCCAAAAATTTATCAGGCTGGATAAGACCATCTCCGATCATTACCCCTTTGAGTAAAATAGAGTACTGGGTAGGTTTGAGATGAAGATTGTCACGGATACGAACTTGCGGCATCAAAAATCCAAAATCCGACGCTATTTTACGGCGCATAGAGCGAATACGTTCGAGCAAATCGCCCCCCTGATTGCTATCAGCAAGGCGTATAAGCTGATAGCCCAGAGTTAGTTCGAGCATTTCGATTTTGAGAATATCTTCGAGGGCGGCTTCTTCGTCTTTTGCGATTTCTTCATTCGTTTTTTTGCGCGGTGAAGAGGAAGAGGCAGCTCCTTGGGTATCCGTTGAGCCTGAACCGTCTTTAGCTCTGCTTGAATCTGCTTTCGGGGTTATAACAAAGTCACCCTTTTCGTATTTGTGCAGAGCATATCCAAGCCCTAAGAAGACAAGTCCTACAAACCCCATTGAGAGAGTTGGCAACCCGGGTACGGCAGCAAACATGAGCATAATTATCCCTACGATAATCATCACCTTGGCATTGCCCATGAGCTGTTTGATACTTCCCTCGGCAAAGTTTCCCTCATCATTGGAGGCGCGAGTGATCATAATACCGGTTGCGGTAGAGATAATAAGCGCAGGGATTTGGGAGACCAAACCGTCACCGATGGTGAGGATCGTATAGGTTTGAGCACTGGCAGCCACATCGAGGTCAAATTGGAAAACTCCGATCAAAAATCCGCCGATGATATTGATAAAAGTGATGATAATACCCGCGATAGCGTCACCCTTGATGAACTTGCCCGATCCGTCCATCGCTCCATAAAAATTGGCATCTTGGAGAATATCGGCACGACGGCGTTTTGCTTCACCTTCATCGATGAGTCCGCTGTTGAGATCTGCATCAATCGCCATCTGTTTTCCGGGCATTGCGTCGAGGGTAAAGCGGGCTGCGACTTCGGCAACGCGGTTAGACCCCTTGGTAACAACCATAAAGTTAATCAAGACGATAATCGAAAAGACGATCACCCCAATGACATAATTGCCTCCGACAACAAAATTCCCGAAACTGGTGACGATGTCGCTGACCGCTTCCGGACCCTCATGCCCGTGACTCAAAATCATCCTGGTAGTAGCGATATTGAGAGAGAGCCTAAAGAGGGTTATAACGAGTAAGAGTGTTGGAAATGTCGTAAGATCGGTCGGCTTGGGAATATAAAGAGAAATGAGTAAAATAAGAATAGAGAGCGAGATCACTATGGCGATAAATACATCGAGCATCGCACTGGGCAGCGGGATGATAATAATCGCCAAAATCGCCATAACAAAAATAACGACACTAAGATCTCGTGATGCGAAAATCGTTGATACGATCGATTGTGTGTTGGAGGGTTTATTTTTCGCTTTAGCCAAAAATTACTCTTCTAAAATGGCTTCAAGGGTGAGGATTCCCAAAAAAGCGTCCACTTTCCCTTGCAATCGATTGAGAAAAGGCCACAGGGAACAAGTCATTGCTTTATTGGAGGGACAATCTTCTTTTGTAGGAGCACAGCTAAATACGGCGGGACTTTTTCCTTCGACTGTTTCCAGCACTTCAAGGACAGTGATCTCACTGCTTTTACGGGCTAGCTCAAATCCGCCGTTCACCCCTTTGAAAGACTTTAAAATCCCTTTTCGGGCTAGTGATTGGAGGATTTTGGCTAAAAAGCTTTTAGAGATATCAAGTTCACGTGAAAGAGAGTCAACATCGAGTGGACGTGATGCTTTCGCTAAAATAATGAGTGACAATAGGGCATATTCACTCGCGCGGGTCATCAACATCGACATTCTCCTTTGTAGTATGGAGGATATTATAGCTAAAACTACTTAATCGGCATTATCGTATTTCTCTTTGATATCCAAAAAGAGGGCAAAATTATCAAAAAAGAGATCCACAATTTTTGGGTCAAAATGTTTCCCGTGTTCTGATTTAATAAACGAAAATATTTCATCAAGTTTCCATCCTTTTTTGTACGCACGTGCACTGCTAATAGCATCGAGAACATCGGCAAATGCAACAATACGACCGAAAATATGAATCTCATGACCCTTCAGTGCTCGAGGGTATCCGCTACCATCATATTTCTCATGGTGCTCGTGAGCCATGATGGCAGCGACTTGAAATAGGGGTAATGACGAGAAGCTAAGTACCTCGTATCCTAATTTAGCATGCTGCTTTATAATAGCGAATTCTTCAGGCGTTAATTTCTCGGGTTTGTGCAGTACCGCATCAGGGGTAGCGACTTTCCCAATGTCATGGAGCATAGAAGCTGATTGAATAATTTTGGATTGTTCTTCCCCAAATCCAAGCAACCTAGATACAAGAGCCGCATATTCACCGACCCGTTTAACATGGATTGCAGTGTCTTGATGATGGTTCTCAGCCAAAGAACCCATCATAGAGATGAGTTCATATTGGGTTTTTTCAATCTCTTGATCTTGGTAAAATTTGAGTTTTAGATGGGTTTGTATCCGTATAAGCAACTCTTTGGTTCGAAACGGCTTGATGAGGTAATCGACTCCACCTACTTCAAATGATTTGGTCAGGGCTTCGATGTCATTATAGGCCGTTAAAAATATAACCGGTATTTTAGATAAAACCTTTGAACTCTTGAGATGCTGACACACGGTATAGCCATCCATATGCGGCATCATAATATCGAGTAATATCAAATCGACGGTGGTATGTTTCGTTACATAATCCAACGCCTCTTGCCCATCCAGTAGGCAAGTGACTTTATAACCGTTCTTGCTCAAAACTGAATCGAGCAGTTGAAGATTGGTTTGAGAATCATCGACGCATAAAATATGAAATGTTTTTTGGTTAATATCAGTCATTAATTATTCTTAATAGTAATAGTATGGTTTAAAAAAGCTTATTATACATATTTTTAAGATTTTTTGGCTATAATTCCGGTTCTGCTTGAAGAGAATTTTCTTTATTCAAGTAAATTTAACTACCCATCAGGAGGCTATTATGGCTTTAGATACGGCTAAAAAAACAGAAATTATTAAAGAATTTCAACGAACAGAGGGTGATACCGGTTCAAGTGAAGTGCAAATTGCATTGCTTTCAAAGCGTATCGGTGATCTTACTGAACACCTTAAAATTTTCAAAAAAGACCACTCATCACGTCTTGGACTTTTGAAACTTGTTGGTCAGCGTCGTCGTTTGATGCGTTATTTGAAACGTACAAACCGTGCAAGCTACAACAAACTTATCGCTGAACTTGGTATCCGCGACAATATCTAAACCCTCTTCCCCGATCTTCGGGGATCTTCTTCTTTTTCTCTTTTTTATAGTAATTAAATATCGTGATGATAATGGCTTAATATTCGTTTGTACTCTTCATACACCTGTTTCGGTGTGAGGGAACTTTTGTACATTTTCAGGATTTGTCGGATGAAATCGAGTGGATATTCGATCGAAAGACCGCTGTTGCGTTTGTAGATCTTATCTAATGTCTCATACATGAGCGTATAAATTTCAGGCTCTTCGCTTTTGAGACGTTGAAGGTTCTCTTCGGCTCGAAGCAATGAAGCATCATTAAACTCCCCGCGTTCATGAATTGTTTTTCGAATCTTCACATAATCTTTGAGATTTTTTTTATTAAGAACGTAATCGGTAAAAATTTCTATAAGTGACATGTTTTCTCCTTTTGTATCCATTCAAACTTATTGTACGTCTTAAGTATAGCAATAGTGTAGCAGTTATAAAAATACTATGTGTAACAATTTTTTAAGAACAATAAGGCATAATCATCATAAATATATGGAGAACTTATTATGAAAATTGCTGTACCTGTTATGGATGATACTCTAAAAATGGCTGGAAATGCCGGTCATACCCCTTATTTTGCTGTATTTAATCTCAAAGGGGGGATGTTTAGATCCTTTGAGTTCGAGGGATTACGCGCGAATCCAAAAGTTGCCGGAGAAGATGACCATCATGATCATGATGAAGGCCATACGTGTGATCACGATGAAAATGATACGGAACATCTTAAAGCTCACGATACCATGGCAGATGCCATTCATGACTGTGATTATCTCGTTGTGAAAATGGCCTGCAAAAATACGGCTAAAAGTATGAGTAATTTAGGAATAAAAATCAAAAAATACAATGGTACAGAAGCAAATGCTCAAAAGATTCTGATGGAACTTTCTCCTCAGTTTGCATAAGTTCGAAAATTAGAAGAGGGTTAAACCTCGAAAATTTTCGTCGTCCACTCCAAATCTTCTAATGTGTAGATCTTGCTAACCCTTCGCTAATTCTTTTGTGCTATAGTAATAATATTAAAATAGAAAGGATTGTTATATGAAAAAATTAACGTTAATTGCTCTTTTGAGCTTACCTATTTTTGCAGCTGAGTATGGCAATGTGAATGATGTTGAATATGTACCTGTAACTCACTCGGTTCCAATATATTCAACAGTTGCTAGAATGATTCCACACGAAGTGTGTCAGGATCAGCAAGTAGCTGTTCAGCAGCAAGGCAGTAATAATGCTGTTGCTGGAATTATAGGGGGGGTCATCGGAGGTGTGCTTGGACATCAAATCGGTGGCGGAAGTGGAAAAGTGGCTGCGACGATTGGCGGTGCTACGGTAGGAACAATAATAGGTCAAAACGCCAGTAACGATACCCAAACGAGCTATCAGACGGTGCGTAGATGTTTTACTCAATATGAAAAGCAAACGGAAACGGTTATTACAGGGTATACCAATTTTGCAAAATATCGCGGAAAAGACATTGCTAAAACGAGTGATCAACCACTCAAAGAAATCAAAGTTGTCAACTCGTTCAGTTTCTAACAGATTAGAATTTTAGATCAAAGGAGTTATGTAATGAAAAAAGTAGTTTTAGTAGCAACATCTGCTCTGATTTTGGCAGGATCGCTTCATGCCCGTGGAGGTCATGGTAGTTATTATTATGATGGATGGAATGGATGGATTGCTCCATTTTTTATCGGTAGTATGCTTGGGTACAGTGTTGCAAGACAGCCTGTCATTTACACTACATCGCCGGCCGTTATCTATACAAACGCACCTGTCGGTATGATACAAGATAGTTATACTGTGCAAGAAAATGAAGGACCGGTGTATGAAGAACGTTGGGTCTATTTTGAAGATTGTAAATGTGAACGAAAAGTGTTGGTTAATATTCAGCAGTAAAGAGACTTCTTGCTATAACTAGGTTTCAAGGTTATGCAAGAAGTCTAATATCAAACCCCAAAAATTTTCTTCGCCCTTTCCAAATCTTCTACCGTATCGATTCCAAATCCGCTGCTCGCTACTTTCACCATAGAGATTTTTTTGCCATGATACAAAGCCCTAAGCTGTTCGAGCTTTTCAATATCTTCGAGTGGCGCTTCACCGAGGGCACAAAAATCATGCAAGCTTTTTTTCGTAAATCCGTAAATCCCGATGTGTCCAAAATACGATGCCTCTCCGCTGCGATTAAAGGGGATCGGTGAGCGGGAAAAATAGATAGCATTATGATTCGCGTCCGTGATGACTTTCACCATATTGGGATCATTTGCTGATTCGCTGTTGATGGCGTTGTAACAGCTCGCCATGATAAAAGGCTCGTTTTGCGATTTGAGAGCATTGAGCCGTTCGATGAGGTGGGCTAAAACTTCTGTTTCGATAAACGGTTCATCGGCTTGGACGTTGATAATGAGCTCATCATCAGGGATGTCCAAAATCTGAGCACATTCGTTGATACGATCGGTTCCGCTTTTATGGGTGGTAGAGGTGAGTCGTGCTTCGATACCGTGAGCAGCACAAATCTCCAAAATTTTTTCATCATCGCACGCAACAACGACACGGTCAATCGTTTCAACACGCTTGGCCGTACGGATCACCATTGGCAAACCGCCGATATCGGCGAGAACTTTTTGGGGGAAACGGGTGGAAGCGAGACGGGCAGGGATAATAATCATTTGTAAACCTCGATATGGATATAATTTTATATGAATTTTGTCATACCCGCGAAGGCGGGTATCCAGCTGGATACCCGGGTCAAGCCCGAGTATGACGGAGATGAACAAAATAATATCAAAAAGAGTCGTAAATGCTCCTTTACCAACCGGATGGCGGCTATTGTTATAACAGTGATTCGATTTTGCTGTACGGATTTATTACGCAGTTTAATCCCAAGGGAAAGCTTCTCGATGTCGGGGCAGGATGCGGAATCGTGGGATTATTGGTTGCGCGTGATTTCCCCTCCCTCACCCTCGAATCTGTTGAAAAACAGTCGATTTACGCTGAATTTGCAAGGCGAAATGCTCAGATTAACGGTATCGGCTACACCCTCCATGAGGGAGATTTCTTGGAGCTTGGAAGTCATGGTACGTATGACTGGATTGTCTCGAATCCACCGTTTTATCATGAGGGGTCGGCAAGAAGTGAAAATGAAATGCTTCATCAAGCTCGTTACAATGTTCATTTGCCGATAGAGCCATTTATAACCAAAATATCGAAACTTCTTAAATCAAACGGTGAAGCTATCATCTGCTACGATGCACGTCAGTTTGTTCAGCTTGGCAGTGCGTTTGAGAGTGCAGGATTAAGAGTCGTTGATGTACAATTCGTCTATTCTAAAAGCGATCGTCCAAGTACATTGGTGATGGTGCATGTGAAAAAAAACAGCAAGTCGGCGATGAATATTTTAGCGCCGCTGATTACGTTTGAAAACGATCACTATACACCGGCCGTACAGGCTATTTATGACAAAGCAAAGGCGCACAGTATCAAATGTCCGATTTAATGACACAAGAAGGTTTTAGTTACGCATTTGATCCTCGCGCATGCGCATCGTGCGGCGGCAATTGTTGTACGGGAGAGAGTGGCTATATATTCGTATCCGTTACCGAGATTGCAGCAATAGCGAAACTGCTTGAGATGGATGAGCGAGATTTTAGACGTGAGTATTTACGCAAAGAGGGTTTTCGCTTTTCACTCAAAGAAAAGATGGTAAACGGTTCTCACGATTGTGTGTTTTTCAATCGTTCACAAAACGGGTGTAGTATTTACCAAGCCAGACCATTACAGTGCCGAACTTTTCCTTTTTGGGATTACTTCCGCCACCGTATCGATGAGCTTAAAGCCGAATGCCCAGGGATTATCCATGATTAAACTCGTACTTAGCACACTCATAGTGACCAGCGCACTCTTTGCCGCTCCTAAGCCGACGATCAACAAAACGATGCTTGAAGATACCTTTATTCTCTATGCCCTCGATGCTCAAACGCGTCAGAAGCCTCATCAAGCGTCGGAGTTTTTTGCCGAACTTTATAAACAAACATCCAAAAAAGAGTATCTTTATCAATCTCTTCGGATGCTTGAGCAAGCCAATGATACGAAAGCTTTGAGTAAATCGACGCACGATGCGTTAGTCCTCTCCCCCGATGATGAGACCTTGAAACGATTTGAGATTATCGGATTACTCAAAGAGGGTAAATTTGGTGAGGCTTCTCAAAGTGCGGCCCTTTTGAGTGAGAAAACCAAAAAGGCCTCCGATTATCTTCTCTATGCCGAGGCACGGTTCAAGCTTACTGATTATAATGGCGGAATTTCGGCGTTAAAAAATGCGTATGCGTTGAATTATGATGAGACGACCGCAGAACGCATTGCCCTTATCCAATACGCCCATCTGGGAGAAAAAAAAGAGGCAATAGAATTTTTAAAGAACCATATCGAGACGCATGGAAACAGCAAAGTTCTCGGAAAACGGTTGGGCAGTTTTTACGGTGATAGCGGCGCACTCGATGATGCCGCGTCCATGTATGAACAGACGTATGACTTTACACAAGATCCCCTGATCGCGCAAGAGGCAATCAAAATTTACGTATACCAGCAAAATTTTGTCAAACTCAATGCTTTGCTTGAAAAATCAGGTGTCAATGATGCTATGTTGTTGGAATTGTATATTCGAGAGAAACAGTTTGACAAAGCATCGGAACTGGCCAAAAAACTCTATAAAGAAGAACAAAATCCTGTTCATTTAGCGCAAAGCTCTGTTTTTGCGTATGAAGCGTCCAAAAATAAAAACGATGCAACTCTTTTAAAAGAAGTGATAGAGGGTCTCAAGCTTGCGAACAGTGAGATGGATGATCCTCTTTATCTGAATTACTTAGGATATTTGATGATTGATCATAATCTCAATATTACTGAGGGGATGCTCTACGTTGAACGCGCTTTAAAAAAACAGCCCGATTCCCCGTTTTACATTGATTCGCTCGCATGGGGGCATTATAAAAAAGGTGAATGTTCTGAAGCCTTGAAATTGATGAAACAAGTTGAATCAATGATCGGAACGGATGAAGATGAGGTTAAAGAACATTTAAAAGCGATTGAGAAGTGTAAAATTAAGGAGAAACAATGATACTAGACGACATCATCAAAAGAACCAAAGAAGATTTAAAAGAGCGAGAAGCCAAGTTTAGTATGGATTGGCTGGGACGTTCGCTCGCGTTTAATGCCCGTGCTCCCCGTGATGTGCGCCCGTTTTTGACCTCAACCCCAGAGGAGCCGTATCGCATTATCTCAGAGGTAAAAAAAGCGAGCCCTTCAAAAGGGGTCATTCGTGAGGATTTCGATCCTGTAGCGATAGCGCAAGCGTATGAGCGCGGCGGGGCGAATGCGATTTCGATTTTAACGGAGCCCCATTTTTTCCAAGGGCATTTGGATTATTTGGCGGAAATTCGTCGTTATGTGGGCATTCCGCTCTTACGCAAAGATTTTATCATTTCCAAATATCAGCTCGTTGAGGCATTGGTCTACGGAGCCGATTTTGTCCTCTTGATTGCGGCGGCATTATCGAAAAGCGAACTCAAAGAGCTGTTAAATTACACGCGTCACTTGGGCATGGAAGCGTTGGTGGAAATCCATGATAAAGCGGAGCTCACCAAAGCAATTTATGCGGGTGCCGATATCATCGGAATCAATCATCGTAACCTCCAAACGTTTGAGATGAATATGAACCTGAGCTATGATCTCATCCCTTTGATCCCTAATGGAAAGATCATCGTTGCCGAAAGCGGTATCTATGAGCACGGTCAGTTAGAGGATTTAAATAAGGCGGGAGTCGATGCATTTTTGGTCGGTGAGTCGCTAATGCGTCAGGATGATGTAGAAACGGCACTTAAAAAACTTAAATACGGTTAATTGGATACTATTTAAGCAACCCTTGAGATTGTTTTAGGATACTATTAAGAAAGTCTTATTTTTTAACAAGGGGTGTTCATGATCGAACCGGTAAGTCCAGAGTTGCAAAAGTTTTACGATATATTTGAAAGCGTCGATCAAAGCAAAGTTTCCGAATTTGAAGATTTTTTGGATGCTAATGCCGTTAATTTCAATCTCTTCAAAGATGGCAATTTTATTGAGCGCTCGTTCCCTTTTGATATGATCCCCCGAATTATCCCCAAAGCAGAGTTTGACCATTTGGAAGCAGGAATAATCCAGAGAGTAAAGGCTCTTAATGCTTTTTTGAATGATATTTATACGGATCAGAAGATTTTAAAAGATGGAATCGTACCGCGTGAGTATGTTGATTCGGCGAAGGGCTTTTTGCCTGAGTTTATGGGTGTTACTTCACCAAAAGCCATTCGCACTCACATTAGCGGGATTGATTTGGTCAAAGACTCGGTGTCGGGTAATTGGATTATTTTGGAAGATAATCTTCGCGTTCCCAGCGGTGTGAGTTATCCTCTCAGCATCCGTCGTGCCTTTCGTCATACCTATCCTGAATTTTTTGAGTCGATGAAAATTTCCAAAATTAAACAATACGGTGATCAGCTCAAAGCAGCGATGCAATATGTTAATACGGGTGGGTTAAACGTTGTCCTCACACCTGGGCGATACAATTCAGCCTATTATGAGCACAGTTATCTGGCCAAAATTACCGGAGCAACGCTCGCATTGGGAGAAGATTTACTGGTTGAAAATGATGAAGTATTTTTACGCGCTTATAACGGCGAACGGCTTCGTGTCGGGGCAATTTATCGTCGGCTTGATGATGATTTTCTTGATCCGTCAGAGTTTGATGCGGAGAGTTTGATCGGTGTGCCTCATCTTGCAAGTGCGTATCGTGCGGGTAATGTCGCGATTATGAACAGTATCGGTAATGGTGTTGCGGACGATAAAGGAATTTATTATTTTGTCCCTGCAATGATCCAATATTATTTAAATGAAGAGCCTATCCTTTCCAACGCACCCACCTATTTGCCGTATTATGAAAAAGATCGTGAGTATGTTCTTGCCAATATCGATAAACTTGTTATCAAAGACGTAGCCGAAGCAGGCGGTTATGGGGTATTATTCGGAAATCGTCTCTCTCCTGAACAACGGACTGAAATCATTGATATGATTTTGGCCGATCCTCGCCGTTTCATTGCGCAGGAGGTAATTGAGTTTTACGATTTACCCTGTATGATGGAGGGACAAATTCTTCCTCGAAAAGCTGATTTACGTGCGTATGTCATTCACGGTGAAGAGGTTACCGTCAGTATGGGCGGATTGACCCGTTACGCAATGGAAGAGGGAAATTACCTCGTCAACTCGTCTCAAGGAGGCGGATTTAAAGATACATGGGTGGTGGAATTATGATGACAAACGGAGTAGCCATTTCCGTCAATACGGCGCAAAGACTCTATTGGTTCGGGCGCTACGTTCAGCGTGCTGAAACCCTTTTACGTGAACTCGTCAACAGTTATGATTATGTCATCGACCGTGATGTAGATGATGGGCGTAAGCTGTATGCAAAATTGGGGGTTGAGATCGAGTATCGCAATGCCCTTGATTTTTTGAAAGAAGGGATTTATGGGAACCACGCATCGAGCATTGAGTCGATTATCACGTGGGCAAGAGAAAATGCGATCGAGACACGCCATTTGCTCGATGAACGAGGTTTTTCTACCCTAAATAAAATTTATAATCATCTTGTAGCAGGACGGGAAAGTACTGTTAGCCCTACATCATTGGAAGAGATGATTGATGATTTTGCTTTGATTCTGGGTATTTTTTCATCGGAGTTGGGACGACCTAAAGCGTACCATTTTATCCGTTTAGGTCAGTATATCGAACGGTTTGATCTGATTTTAAGACTCTATGATGGGATTGATCTCGTCAATGCCGAACTTGAAGCAATGAATGTGATTGCCAGACGGCTCAATCGTTATTATCAACCGCTTAAAATTACATCATCGGATGTTTCTAACGTGCTTAAATCGGTAAATGGGGTTGTTGATAGGGTGATTCAAGAAAACACATGTGCTTTAGACTACGCTGAGGAAGCGTCACAATCGCAAGGATGAGAATGGGAATAGTTGAAGAGGTATTTACTATTGAACTCCCGGTAGGGGAGTCTTTTCGGATTCAGAGATGCCGATACACTTCCAAAAATGAGGAAGATTCCAAACGTATTTCGATTGTCAGCGGTATCCATGGCGATGAACTGGAGGGACAATACGTCTGTTTTTTGCTCGGAGAGTGGCTGCGTCAAAATCCTGAGAAAATTCGGGGAACGATTGATATCTACCCGGCAATTAATTCGTTGGGGATAGACAGTATTACCCGATCTATCCCCTTTTACGATGTTGATTTGAACCGTATTTTTCCCGGAAGTAAAAATGATTTTCTCCCTGCTCAGATCGCGGATGGGGTGGTGAATGTGATGCGAGGAAGCGATCTGGCGATCGACATTCACTCAAGCAACGTTTTTTTACGCGAAATTCCACAGGTTCGTATCGCAAAGTCTCAAGAAGAGACGCTGGTACCCTTGGCAAATCTCCTCAATATTGATTTTGTATGGGTTCATGATGCGGTAACGGTTCTCGAATCAACATTTGCCCATGCCATGAATACCATCGGAACCAAAACGCTCGTAGTGGAGATGGGAGTAGGAATGCGTCTGGGTAAAGCGTATGGTCATCAGCTGCTCGATGGACTGTTAAACCTAATGGCACATGAGGGAATTTTGGAGATCGAACCATTGAAGGTTCGTTTCCCTATTCAATCGCATGTGGGGGAAGTGGCGTATTTGAATGCTGCATATCCGGGGCTTTTTGTTCCTGCAATCGAGCATTGCCAAATGGTTTCCAAAGGGGATGTTGTGGGTCATATCGTGAGTGCTCTCAGCGGAGAAGTGATGGATGAAGTGATCGCCCCGATAGGGGGTATGTTATTTACCCTTAGAGCCTATCCCATCGTCTATGAGGGTTCATTGCTTGGAAGAATTTTTGGCAAAATTTGTGGAGATAGTCAATGAGACGATTTGATATAGTAACTCTAGAATCTCCCAACCGAGCACCCTTGCGGATCGAAGGATTTTTGTTTGGTGAAGAAAATACCAAGGGGCCTTCTATTGCAATCGTAGGGGCGATGAGCGGAGATCATGTCAATCAGCTTTATGTTGCATCGGGATTGGTGGACTATTTGCGTACCAAAGAGGAAGAGGGAAAAATTATTGGCAAAATTCTCGTTATTCCTGCCGTAAATGCGTATGCTCTCAATATGGGAGAGAAATTTTGGCCGCTGGATAAAACCGATATCAATATGATGTTCCCGGGGTACCATCAAGGTGAAACGACGCAACGGATTGCCGCACGCCTTTTCGATACGCTCAAAGGATATGATTATGGGGTGATTTTAGAGGGGCGTCGTGATCAGGGGATGTGTTTGCCGTATGTAAAAATGATTCAAAGCGGTTATGAGGATTTAGAGTGTGCCAAAGACTTAGGGATGAATTTTATCCATTATCGTCCGCATGAACCGGTAGAGACGGCCATGCTTCAATACAATTGGCAGCTTTGGGAGACAAAAGCATTTTCAATCGTATTTGGTAAAAATGGAACCATTGACCAACGCGATAGCGAAGAGGTTCATACCGCACTGGTTCGTTTTCTTTCGAAGAGGGGAATGTTAAAATTTTCGGTTTTTGAGGGAAAACAAAGCAATATTATCGATCCTCATAAAATTACGCTGCTCAAAGCGTCGCGTGCAGGGATTTTTATCTCCAAAGTACGCTGTGGTACACATGTGGAGAAAGGGGAGCGGTTAGGAAAAATTATTGACGCCCTCAGCGGAGAAAAGCTTGAAAAAATTATTTCGCCGTGCGAGGGGATTGTAACGTGTCAGTACTCCCATCCCCTTATTTTTCAAAACTCCATTGCGTTTCGGATTGCATCGGTGGAGATATGTTGTCAAATTATTAATTGAGTAGCATTAGGGATTACCCTAAAATCTTTTTGGCACACTCGTTAATCCGTTTGCCATCGGCGCTCGCTCCGAGTGCCTTGGAAGCTGCACCCATCACTTTTCCAATCTCTTTTATGGAGGAGGCTCCTGTTTCGGCAATGATAGCACGCAGTGCGGTTTCTAACTCTTCATCGCTGAGTTGTTGAGGGAGATAGGTTTCAAAAATAGCAGCTTCAGATGCTTCTTTCTCATACAAATCTTCGCGACCCGCATCACGGTACTGCGTCATCGCATCGTTGCGTTGCTTGACTTGTTTTTGGATAATTTTGATGACGTCTTCATCACTCAATTCTTTGCGTTCATCCACTTCGATTTGCTTCATAGCACTGCTAAGAAGTCGTAGAGCATCACGCAGCGCGTTATTTTTTTCTTTCATAGCGGTTTTAATATCGTTGCTGATTGTCTCTTTTAGTGTCATTACTGTCCTTGGAACTCTTTTTGCTTAATTATAGCCAAATAACTCATCGGATGTGATATGCGCTACCCTCTCTTTCTTTCGATCTCTTTAGCGTCATTGTTGCTTGGTGGATGTACAGCAAAGCTTACTGAACCTGAAATGGCTTTTACTCCTCCTCAATATGTCGAAGAAATGCCATCACGCGAGGAAGAAAATGCGTTCACTGCTCAGGGGAGTTTGTTCGGTCAAGGGGATAGCCCCCTCTTTTCCGATCACAAAGCGATGCATGTCAATGATATTGTAACCGTAGTCATTTCTGAAAAAGCGACAAGCTCGAGCAAAGCGAATAAAGCACTTACCGAGGCAGATACGTTGGGGCTTAACGGTGGAGTGTTTGCCAGTGCAGGCGGTAATACAGCCGTCGGCTCTGCTGTGAGTAAGCTCAACGGTCTTAGCAATATCGGATTTACGGCGGGGTCAACGTCTGATTATGCCGGTTCGGGTTCAGCGACCAAAGATGCATCGTTTACGACGACGGTGTCGGCTCGTATCGTGAAGGTGATGGCAAACGGCAACTATTTTATCACAGGACGACGAGAGATTATGGTGGACAATCAAAAGCAGATTATGCAGTTAAGCGGTGTAATTCGACCGTATGATATCGATCAAAACAATCAAATCAGCTCTGCTAAAATTTCCGATGCCAAAATCCTCTACGCAAACGAAGGGGATGTGGATCGCTCCGTCAACCAAGGATGGGGTAGTAAAATAGTACAGGCAGTTTGGCCGTTTTGAAAATCTTAGCGAATGACTTGCATCGGGTCGATGTGAGCATTGCGCTGGGTCACTTGGAACATTAATTCACGACCGACGCGACCGATGATAGAGCCTTGTTTGAGTCGCTGACCCACAGTGATGGTTGGGGCTATTTTATCCAAATGGGCATAGATGGTATGCAAGCCGTTGTCGTGCTCGATAATGATGACATTTTCCAGCATTGCAGTGGCTTTAGCAAAGATCACTTTCCCATTGAAAACGGCTTTGACTTTTGCATCGGGATCCGTAGGACGGAGAGAAACCGATTCATTCTGGATTTTAATCCCATAGACAGGATCGGTATAGGGGCCGAAACGTTTGCTGACGATATAGCCATCCAGCGGTGCAATAGTCCTTTCACCACTGTATGCAGCAGTTTTAGAAGGCTGATACTCTGAAATGGCTTGTCTTGCCCCCTCTGGTAGTGGCTTTGACCCAGGCTTAGGAGCAACAAGCATCGGAGGAGCTTTTTTGGGTTTCATCGCTTCAAGTTTGATAATATTAAGACTGGCAAGGGTATTTTGAAGTGCGCGTTGCTGATTCAAAATACGACCAAGAGAGCGTTTATACTCTGATTTCTCTTTTTCCAGCAGGGCAATCGCTTTTTCATTTTCCTGCTTAGTCGCTAAGACATTTTGTTTTTGTTTATCGATGACCGCAATGGATTGCTTGAGTGCTGTGGTTTGGTTCGATAGGGAAGAGATTTTGGTTGCATTTTCCCCAAAAATAAAATTGAGCTCTTTTATTTCGGAGTTGATTTGTTTGAGATGAAGCTTGAGGGCTTCTTCGGTAATGATGGCGTTGGCCTCTTTGGCGCGATCATCGTTGATAAGAAGTGAAATTGAGGTATTGCGTGCGAGTGCAAATACAAGTTTTTGCTCAATCTCATTTTGTGTTTTTATGAGGAGATCTTGTTGCGTTTGAAGTCCGTGAAGGCTTTGTTTATTAGATTGGTAGATGTTTTCTTTTGATTTTAGCTCAGTGACGAGCGTGTTGAGGTGCTGTTGTTGAACACCAATCACTTCGCGCTGTTTGACGATTTTATTCGCGGTTTGTTCGAGTTTTGCTGTGAGAGAGGAATAGGTTTGTTTCGTCTCTTGGAGTGCAGAGGAGGTTGATTTTATTTTTTCATCAATCTTGGCTCCATACAGAGAGAGAACCAAAAAAGAGGAAAGGATCAGAGAGGTATGCAGGCCTATCATCTATTCTTCTTCGCGGTGGAAAAGTACAATAGTAAAGGTGAGTGCCACGGAAACCCCAAGTGCAATAATAAGAGAGCGAACCGCATCGTCTACAAAATTAAAAAGTTGCACACTTATGCCGATTTCTTTGAGCTGCATGGTCAAGTAGCCATAATAATCGATGAGGAAAAAAGCCAAACATAAAATCAGCGTAGCAATAATTGCATCAACAATAGCAAGACGAAACAGCACAGCAGAACGGAGCCAGACGGGAGCACCGAAGAGAGCCATAATATTCATGCGCTCAGCATGCTGAAACTGCCATAGCCGCATCTCTTTGAGGATCAACAATGAGGTAACGGCAGCAATAGCAATGGAAAAAATTTGAACGACATCTTTAAATAGTAGCATCAATTTATAGACGGTATCGTGCGTTTGAGAAAAGCCTTCCACACGCTCGATAGCACTGTTGCTCTCTAGCTTTTTTTGAAGCTGACTGATTTCACGAGGCGTTGGAAATCGATTTAAATAAAGACGATAAAACTTCGGAAGAGTGAGCTTCAGAAGATCAAGATTTTTTTGACTCATCTCCCCTTTGAGACGCTCAAGTACTTGGGCAGTACTGATTGGCTCACTGCGATCAATCATAGAATTCATTGCTTTAAATTCGCCAGGGTTAATCAATTCGCTGGTGACAACGATGACGGAATAATCGTTTTTTAAGTGGGATTCGTACGCCGCAATAGTGCGATCAACCGCCACATAAATTTGAACGCTTGCCAGTACGGTAAAGAGGGCGATAATGAGGGATAGATGATTTTTAAGCGATTTCATTGATAGTTCCAAACTCGATATGGTAGTGCTTGTAGGGAATACGGAGTCCCTCTGGGATGTGATGGGTCACGACGATAACAGTAGTTTTGAGCTGGGTATTTGCCCCCTCGAGAAGATTCCAAATAACGGAAGAGGAGTAGTCATCGAGATTGCCGGTCGGCTCATCCGCGAGGATAAGAATAGGGTTATGGGCTAATGCACGCGCCATAGCCACACGCTGCTGCTCTCCGCCGCTGAGCTCTTGGGGATATTTTCCTGCTTGATGGGTTAGTTTAACGTGTCCAAGAAGTTTTTGTACCTGAGCACCGCTTACGTCACCTGTATAGCCTGAAATGATCAGCGGAAGCATGACATTTTTCTCAATGGTCCACTCTTTAATCAGTTTGTAATCTTGAAAAACAATACCGATATGACGACGAAGAAAATTCAGCTTTGAGGTGCTGATATGGTTCATTTTGACCCCTCCTACCATCAGTTGCCCTTGGCGTGGTTCAATAGCCCCATAAAACGATTTCAGAAGGGTTGATTTACCGCTTCCGCTCGCACCGGTGATGAAGACAAAACTCCCTGCTTCAATACTAAATGTCGCTTTGGAGATGATGGTTTCAAACTCTTTGTAGGAGAGAGAAAGATTTTCGGCAATAATTACGTTATCCATGGAGTAGCTCGTTTAATAAAAGATGGGCTTTCAAATTAGGGCTTGATCGTACGGGGAGAGAGGGAAAATAGCGTGCTTGACCGTTTTGAACAATCAAATAAAGATGCTCTGGTCGATCAAAGCTCCCCATTGCAAGACGAACCATCCATCCACCCTCTCGTATATCAAAACTCGCTTCCGCGTGCAAAAAGCCCCACTCACGACGAAATAGCTGACGTTCTAGTGTTGGAAGTATACCATCATGGATTCCTGTTTCGGTGAAAACAAAGTCCCCTTCCAAGATTTTTTCAGGACTTTGCAAATCATTGATGAGGGTAACATCATAGATATTTTTTTCCATTTTCTTCCAACGATCTTCGTATTTGCTCGTAATAGCAATATCTCGATTTTTATGAACTTCGAAACTGACATACGGCGGATGCGAGTAGGTTTCCAGCGCAAAGCGGTAATAATTTTCACTGTCGGTACGCAGCTCAAGTCTTCCTTGAATTTCCAACGTACGAATTGCTTCATCTACAAACGAATCGCCGATAACACGGCGATGGGGCTTCTTGTCCCATGGAACGGGAAAATGGACATAAATACGACTAAGAGAATTGGAGGGGACAAACTCTAAAAAGAGTCGTGCATCATAATCTAAAATCATAATATTGGTCAGATTTTGGATGGTAATTTGCTTGAGCGCCTGCTCGATTGAGGGCTTATGAATTTCCAAGCCGATAAACAGAACATCCGGATTGGTGATGGCTTGATGAAGCAGATGGCGCGCTGAACCGAACCCTACTTCAAGACGTATTTCTTGCCCGCTTGGAAAGTTGTCAGCAAAAAAATCAACCGATTTGAGTGCGTCATGGGTTTTAAGGTGGACGTTTTCACCTGCAGTATCAACATTCGAAGCTAAAATCGTACTATTAGAGCATTTTGCGTAAGCAAGAAGCGTGTGTTTAACGAGAAAATTGGGACTAGGCCGCGTTATTTTGTCGCTTTTGAGTAAATCTTTTTCCCCACTTTTTTTATGGAGAATAAAAAATTCACGATCTTTATAGCGAGTGGCGATGAGGGATTCTTTCCATTCACCGCGAGAAGTGGCCATAAAATCAAACGCTACATCCCCTTCAACACAGGGGAGAGCGATGGGGTGAAAGGATTCTAAATGTAGATGCGGCATGATTTACTTAGACTCATAAACAAGTTCGATTCCCTGGGTAGGGAGAGATCGAATGCCGTCTTTATCGACACCCAAAACTTCATAGATATAACCCGTATTTGGTTTGATATCGGAGTCGTGAAATTTGGTCTCTTTGATGTTATTAATCTCAACCGATACGCGATTAATCCAACTTATTTTCGTTGTTTTAATAACGGTATAACTAATGATGCGCGGATTGCTGCTGCTCCATTGCAAGTCAACACCGTTTGCGTTTATTTTTCCATCGTAAGCGATAGGCGTATGCGGTTTTGCTAAACTGATCCCCTGTGTGATGGTTGAACCTACGGGACTCTCTAAGCCATCTTTATCAACCGCAGTGACTTTGTAGTAGAAAGCCTCTCCGTCTTCTTTTGTAGTGTCAGTAAAACTTGTTTCTACGAGCTTTACATGGTACGTATACTTAGCCTCTGGGTTTGTAGCACGGTAAATGTTGTAGTGAGAAAAATCTTCCAAGGAACTTGGTTCCCATTTAAGGGCAATGGCTTTAGGAAGATTGGTCGTAGCGGTGATCTGTTTGATCTCCGGAGGGAGCGGTTTAGTAACGACTTTGGCTATTTCACTGGGCTCGGTGGAGAGTTTATCAAAGGTAATAGCGCGTACACGGTAGTGATAAACCTGACCGTCTTTGAGGTCTGTATCAATGAATTCGGCGTTTAATCGTCCATTGATCGTCGTGATTTCAGACCATTTTTGATCATTGACGTTCAGTCTGTCAATTGCATATCCGTTGATGCGCAAATTCGGGTGGGGACGCCAGAGGAGTTTCGCACTGCGCGGCATATTGCCAACGGATTGAAAAAAACTGATAGGGGCAATCATCGGCAACGTCGTGACGTTCATTGTTTCACTGCCGGTGGATTCAATATTCTCTTTACCCTTGGAAGTAAAGCGATACAGGTATTGAGTATTGGGCGTGAGTTTTTCATCTACATAGTGAGTCGCAAAGCGGCCATCAACCGTCGCTACGCGGGTTAATGTTTGGTTCCCCTCGCTAGAGCGGTAGACACTGTAACCGCTTACTTTAGGATCGCTAATCGCTTTCCATTCAAATGCAATAGTATTGATATCCGATAACGACCCATTGAGAGAAGGAACGGGGAGGGTTGGATCAATGGTAACGGTTTTTACCGGGGTTGGCTGAGGAGCACAACCGCTAAAAAGACTAAGCGCTAAAGAGATGCTCAAAGCGTATTTGACTGATTGTTGCATGCAAATCCTTTGGTTCAAAATGTTTGTTTAAATAATCATTCATTACATCATCGAGAGGAGCTTTGAATGAGAGTGACTCCCCACTGCGGGGATGAGTCAAATAGAGCATGTAGGCATGTAGCAAAATATGTTCCAGCTTGGCATCTTTTTGATGGGCTCCATAGAGGTGATCTCCGAGGATATGACGGCTGATCGATTCGAGATGGACACGGATCTGATGGGTTCGCCCCGTGAAAAGTTTGCAGACGATGAGTTCACTGCTGAGGTCGTGTGACGGCAATAATTTACGAAACATCGTTTTAGCACTTTTTCCGCTTTCACTGATTGCCATTTTGAGACGGTTTTGAGCACTTCTGCCGATCGGTTTGTCGATAAGAGTCTCTTCGTCTTTGAGAGGAGGGGTGACAACGGCTAGATAATAGCGCCCCATAGTCTTGTCTTGCAATTGTAACGAGAGGGCTTCATGCGCTTCATTGTTTTTGGCAACGACCATCACACCGCTGGTTCCGCGGTCGAGACGGTGAACAATTCCATGACGCTCTTCACCGCTGAGGGTTGATAGGCTGATTCCACGGGTTTTAAGCCAGTCTACAAGAGTAGGTTCCTTGACGCTGGGTGCCGGGTGAACGGTGAGGCCGCTTGGTTTGTTAATAATCAAAATATCATCGTCCTCGAACAAAATCTCGACGTCAAAATCGATGATGTGTGCGGGTGTTGATTTAACCTCCGGAAAGATGATCTCAACGTTTTGACCTATTTTAAGTTTAAGTCCAGCCTTAGAAGTAGATTTTCCATCGACTTTAATCGCATTTTGCTCGATAAGCTGGACAATTTGGTTGCGTGTTTGGGCAAGTTTGAGGGTTAAAAACAAATCCAGACGCAGTGCGTCTTCGACAGTATAGGTTACATTTTCGCGTTGCATCGATTTCCTTGATAGTATGATTGTGCTACAATTTCGTCATAAAACAAAAAATTTAACGTAACGGACTATTTTGCTTAATATTGATCGGCGAATTTTAGCACATTTTGACTTTGTAACTCTTATATTGCTCATTCCGATTGTTTTTGTATCGGGTTGGTTGATCCATGAAATACATCCCGTATTGGGGCAGAAACACTTGACGTATGTTATCATCGGTGTAGGGGTATTCATCACGTTATTTTTACTGCCGATTCGACGAATGTTTTGGATGATCCCTATTTTTTACTGGGGGAGTATTTTACTGTTGATTGCCGTAGAGTTTGTCGGAGATACGCGCTTGGGGGCGAAACGGTGGATTGAGATACCGTTTGTCCATTTTACCCTCCAACCCTCGGAACTTCTCAAGCCCGCATTTGTCCTGATGCTCGCATACCTTATCAGCCGTAACCCGCCACCGCGACAGGGATATGGTTTAACAGCATTTATGAAACTCTCTTTCTTCATCATTTTGCCCTTTTTCTTAATTGCTAAAGAGCCCGATTTAGGGACAGCGACGGTATTGGCAATGTTAGGATTCGGAATTTTATTTATCGTTGGAGTTCATTGGAAAGTGTGGATTGGGTTGGGTGCGGTATTTTTAATCTCATTGCCTCTAATCTATTCGCAGTTACACGGCTATCAAAAACAGCGCCTTTATGATTTTGTCGGAGATAAACCGAGCTATCACGTCGAACAATCAATCATCGCAATCGGTTCAGGGGGATTTTTGGGCAAAGAAAAAGAAGAAGCAACCCAAACGCAGATGAAATTTCTCCCCATTGCATCAAGTGATTTTATTTTCGCTTACGTCGTAGAGCGGTTTGGCTTTTTGGGAGCGTTTGCTCTTATTTCACTCTACGCGGCACTCATTATTCACCTCCTGATGCTCTCCTCATGGGCAAATGATTATTATACCAAGGTGGTCTCAGGCGGACTGTCACTGTTGGTCTTTATCTATATGAGTGTGAACATTGCAATGACGATGGGGCTTGCTCCGGTGGTAGGAGTTCCTCTGCCGATGTTTAGTTATGGGGGAAGCAGTTTTGTCAATTTTATGGTACTTTTTGCCGTGATGGAAAACTTGATCGCCTATCGTTTTCGTTATTTATACGACAATGTCGGTAAAAAAAGCTTCGTCTAATCAAAGAGCGTTTATAATTGCGCTCCACAAAACGGGTCTTTAGTTCAGTGGTTAGAGCCCTCCGCTCATAACGGAGTTGTCGCAGGTTCAAATCCTGCAAGACCCACCACCTCAAACCTCCTAAAATACGTACTTTCAAGAGATTAAAAAATAAACTTTTTTCTTTGATACTTCAATAAGTCGTTCGCTTCTGTATTTCTTCTTTAAATTAATGGCTAACGATTTCATCCCACTGACGTCTGAGTTTTTGTGTATAGTAATGAAGTGCTTGTGTACGTGAGAGGCGTTTGGGCTTATCTTTGATATGCAGGGTGGAGACGAATTGTCCCTTTATCATCCGAATACTCAAAACTTCAGCATGGGCGCATTCGCCATAGGTTCTTCCATTGGGAGTTTCTACGGTTATAAATTCATCTTGTTTTACTCTCATAGGGCAGGGGAACTTTGCGCTATTAATCTCTCTTTTTGAAGACGGCTCATTTTTTTAATGGCAATTTCACGTTTCAATGCCGTGCTTTTATTTTCAGACGTTTCAGAGTAGGCCAAAGTGACCGGACGGCGGGAATGGGTATATTTGGCACCCTTTGGGGAAGTGTTGTGCTCTATGAGACGTTTTTCAACATTCAAAGCGATACCGGTGTAGAGAGTTTCATCATTGCACCGTAGAATATAGAGGCAATACGGAGTTTTAGCGAACAACGACCAATCCTTCACTCTTCCATTCGCTTATACCCCCTTTGATATTGAGCGGGACAAAGCCATTTGTAACCAGAATACGTGAGGCAGCAACACTTCGACTGCCACTGTGACAATAGACGATGATTTTTTTCTCTTTAACGCTTTGAAGTTTTGAAAGATTTTCACTCAATTCCTGCACGGGGATCAGTATTGCTCCCTCGATGTGCTCTTGTGAAAATTCTTCTGTTGTTCGGACATCAAGGAGGGTGACGTTGTCATCATTTTTTAAAAGAGCATAGGCTTGCTTGGGAGAAAGTGACTCAAAATCCGTGAGTATCCACCCTTTGGAATAGGCAAAATAGGTCACAATGGCGGCGAGTACGCTCCAATAAAGGATATTTGTTACTTGTTTCTTTGTCATTATAAACTCCAACTTTTTTAGTATTGTAACGTCATTTGCTCTTTTTTAGAGATAGGTTTTAAACCGTACGGCACTTTGATCACGGCGAGAGATGCACTCAATCTGATACTCTACCATCGATAAAAAGGGGTCTAAAAAAGGCTCAAAAGCCTCCTTCTCTATCGTCTCTAATTCATGAGCATTGAGCAATTCTAAAATTGTCAGTGTTGATTCGATGGTTGAGAGGCAAAAATCGGCAGGTTGCTCTTTGATTTGAAATTGCGACGTTTTGGAGTGGGTGAAACTAAGCTTCGGTAAGCGCTGAAGATTTTTACTCAGACGAAGCATCTTCACCGAACACGGCCATGTTCCGTCAATGATGAAGATCACAAGTTGTTTGCCGTGTGTTACGATTTTTTGAGCATTGAGAGGTAAACTTTCTTTTCCGGGATAGAGAACATAACAAAGAGTATCATCATCGTTTAAAATCGCATTGACAGCGTTATGGTTAGTAAAATCGACGTCGATGAAAAGTTCTGAGTTAGGGAGGGAGAGATGGGTGAGGTGTCCTGTACCGTTTTTGGTCTTTTTAAACTCTTTTGGATGCATCAAAATGACAAACTTGGTATTGGTCGTGATGGGTTTGACATGTGAACACAGACATAAGGGCATGGGACGATAGCAGCGGTAACACGTTGTTCTTCTCTCTGCCATCGTTATTTTACTCAAACTCTTTTGCCATTATTTTGGGCGGCTTGTTCTCTTAGCTTGTCTTTTTTGCTTTTCCCTTTTCCTTTGACAGGTTCGGGCCCTCTCTCTTTTACGGGGGCAGTTCCGGTAAGCTCAAATCCCTCTATCTGCTCTCGATCAAGTTTTATTTTTGACCGTTTTTCGATCAGGGCAAAATGATCTTTTTCCTCATGGGAAATAAACGAAACGGCAACTCCCGATTTTCCGGCTCTTCCCGTCCGCCCTATACGGTGGATGTAATCCGCCGGAGAGCGGGGAAGATCAAAATTGACAACACACGTGATGTCGTTAATATCCAGCCCGCGTGCGGCGATATCGGTGGCAAAGAGGATACGGATTTTTTTTGTTTTAAACTGCTTCAGCGTGTAGTTACGCTCCTCTTGGAGGAGGTCGCCGTGAAAAGATTCTGCCGAGAAGCCGTATTTCTTGAACTTTGCAGCGATGTTGTCTGCCGCTCTTTTATTTGCCATAAAAACAAGGACTTGTTCCCATTTTTCGGTATTTAGCAGGTGGCGGAGTAGGGGACCGCGATTTTCATTGTTGACCTCTATAACACGTTGGACGATACTCTCTACCGTAGGTTCTTCAGATTCAAAGGTAACTTCCACCGGATTTTGAGTAATTTTGGAGGCGATGGCAACCATTTTCGGCGGGTAGGTTGCAGAAAATAGAAGGTTTTGACGCTGAGCTGGCAGTTCTTGGAGTATTAGCTCTAGTTCCTCAGAAAATCCGAGATCAAGCATCTTGTCTGCTTCATCGAGTACGAAAAATTCCAGATGTGAGAGATTCATCTGCTTTTTTTTCACAACATCGAGGAGTCGCCCCGATGTCGCTACGAGGATATCGCACCCCTGCTGGATTGCATAAAGCTGATCACCGATACTTTCACCGCCGATGATGCTCACTACTTTTGGTTTTCTCGGTAAAAATTCACCAAAGGTCTCAAAGGCCTCGGCAACTTGAAGCGTCAGTTCACGTGTAGGGGTGAGCACCAATGCCTTGATTTTCGCTTTTCCTTCACCGACACGTCCAGACCAAAGTTCCAAAATCGGCAAGACAAAGCTCGCACTTTTACCGCTCCCCGTCTGTGCTCTCGCCATAACGTCATGGTGGGAAAGTACGAGGGGAATCACCTTTTCTTGGACGGGAGTGGGGAGCGTATAGCCGCTTTTACGAAGAGAACGCTGTATATGCGGTGAGAGTCCGAGTGTAGAAAATGGCATTGGGAGATTCCTCGTATTATTTACGCGTATTTTAGCGGAATTTGCCATAAACTCTTGATTCTCGTCAATACAAAAAATGGTGCAAAAGACTATAATCTCTTTTTTTAGGAGAGTATGATTTATGAAAACACCCGATTTTTTTAACGATGTAACCCCAATTGTGATGCGTGATCCTCTGGCGGCAGTTCTTGGTGCTGCACAGGGCGGAATACTGCACTATACCTACGCCGATGTAGTGAAACTCGCTGGGCATTCGTGTCCGACGGTTGCGGGTGCCTATTTGATGGTTCAAAAGGCACTTAAAGAACTTTACGGAGATGAAACGCCTGTGCGCGGAGAGATAAAAGTGTTCATGCGCGGTACGCTCGGTGATGGTGTCGTCGGGGTAATCTCTAATGTCGCTTCCATGATTACGGGGGCAACCGATGTGAGTGGCTTTCACGGATTGGGCGGAAAATTTGATCGTCGGCAATTGCTTTTTTACGCAGCCGATATCAACGGTGAAATGGCACTGGAACGTGTCGATACGGGCGGGCGTGTGACGCTCAGCTATGATCCCTCTTTTGTCTTTCCGAATCCGCAAATGGGAGAGTTGCTGCCGCTCATACTATCAGGTCGTGCGGATGAAAAGAGTCGTGAGTTGTTTGGGACACTGTGGCAGGATCGTGTAAAACGGATTTTAATAGATAACAGAGATAACCCTCGATTAGTGCAGTGCGTGATACAATAGCAATTATTGATGTATTCGTTGAGTACACTTGCACAAGGGGAAAATGAGTGAAAGCACTTTTGATGTTAATGATGGCTGGTTATACGCTTTTTGGGGCGGATGGATACGATGTCTATAAAAAACAGTGTATGCAGTGTCATGTGGAGATGATGGAGAAAAAAGAGGTACTTAAAGTATTTAAAACGCTCAAATCTCCCCCAATGATCGAAGTCTCGAATCGACTCAAAGAGAATATTTTAATTAAAGAAGATGATGATAATATTATAAAACGTCGTGTTGTTATTGCTTTTATCAAAGATTATATTGAGAATCCGAGTATTGATTACAGTATGTGTCATTTGGGTGCAATTGATCGATTCGGGATTATGCCCTCACTCAAAGGAAAACTGAGTTCAGATGAGCGCCAAGCGGTTGCAGAGTGGGTATATGATCGCTATCAAGGAGTGTCGTTTAAATGAAGCCCTTTATTTATTTGGTGATTTTTGCCATTGTTTTTATCATACTTAAGGCTTTCTATTTCGATTCAGCTCATGAAGAGATAACTCCCGAGATGAATGTCACTGTTGAAAATACTCAAAGTGTTGAAGTTCCTGCTGTTGAGGCAGAAAAAAATACCAGTGCGGATACTGTACCAAAAAGTGTTTGGCAAGATAATGAAAAACTACCGATAAATCAGCTCGGAGATAGCATAGCTGAAAAACTTAAGGGGAAAATGTAAACCATATTCTCAGTCACCATTATTCTTTAATAATATAATCTTCTAAATCGATCCCTTCTGTTTCTAAAACAGGATTGATTGCATAAACTCCATAGTGTTTAGCGCTTTCACGTGATCCGCTAATAAGCGGATGCCATGCAGGGAGAGGGAGATTATGGTGACGCAAGCGATACGCGCATGTGACTGGAAGCCAGTCAAATTCTGAGGCTCTTTGTGGAGTGAGTTTGGTACACCCCTCAACATTTTTGGCTCGGTTGGCATAGTCACTGCATTGACCCGCCTCTAAATCATAGCAACGGCATACGACACGGGTGGTGAGGACGGGAGCGTTCTCCTCCTCCTCATCTTGGAGCCGATGCAAACAACACAACCCGCATCCATCACACAGTGCTTCCCACTCATCATGCGTCAGTTCATGAAGTTGCTTGGTTTCCCAAAAATTAGTTTTATGTATATTCATTGTGAAAGTTTACCCTTTTTTCCCTCGTGATAGGATTATTCCGCTTGTTACAATCAGTACTGCACCTATAACCATCATGAAAGTAGGAAGTACATCTCCTAACAATATCCCAAAAAATGAAGCGAAAAGTACGACGGAGTAACTGATGGTACTAACCAGTCCTGCTTCTGCATAAAAGTAGGCACGGGTCATGTAGATTTGTCCGTATGCGGCGGATACTCCCATGAGAAGTATCCAAAGCCAGTTAAGCCCATGAGGTATAACAAAAGGATTGAGGGCAAAAGCGAGCTCTTTTGAGGTATAAAATTCGGCACATATCATCAACACAGCAGGGATAAGGACTCCAAAAAACATAAAAGAGAGGACAACGGTACGCTCATCATAATAGGCTTTGAGACTTCGTACGCTGGTGTAGGCGAGGGCGGATAAAAATCCTACTAAAATTCCCATAATATTGAGGTAGGAAAATTCCAATCCACTTAAAACGGCTACACCTGAAAATCCAACAACAATGGCAGCGATAGAGCGGAGGGTGATTTTTTCACCGAGCAGGACAAAAGCGAATAGAGCGGTGAAAATGGGTTCTGTTTTTCCATAGACAATAGCGTGTGAGAGTGATGTGGCACTGATGGTGTAAAAAAAAGCGAGCAGCGCAACCGTCCCGATAACCCCGCGAAAAATGAGGGTACCGGGACGGCCACCGATATTTTTGATGGGTTTATGCCATACCAATGCTAGGACAAGGATGAGTCCGATGGCATTGCGCCAAAAGGTTACTTCGACCGAACCCATCGACGAGGATAAAAGTTTGGCAAATACCATCGTTAGGGCAAATAAAAAAGAGGCAATAAGCATCAAGAGTATGCCACGGCGCGTATCGGTCAATGAGGGGGATATTAGTTTGATGTTGCATACCCTGCAAGAGCTATTTTTGATCCAAGGGGCAATGAGATGAGGTCTCCGTTTCTGCGAAGGGTGAGTGTAGTTATCTCATTTTCTTTAAGTTTAGAGAGCTGTGCATTGCATTCTTTAATTGTTTTGATAGAGGTTCCGTTTATTTTTAACAGTACATCGTCTCTCATAAAACCTGCCGTTTTTGCAATACCAAAGCTAAGAATCACGAGAACTTCTTGAGGTGTTTCGGACAAAACTAACCCCAGTTTTTCTGCTGAATCACCAGTCCCAGCGTTGGTCAAGGGAGAGATTGCGGGTATCTCTTCGCCAAGCTTCACTGTTGCGGTAACGTTTTTTTTATCTCGAATAAAAGATAATTTTAGGAGATCATTGGGCTTGGAAGTGTACAAGAGTCGGTGCAATGACCCGTTGTCGGAAAATTTTTCGTCATTGACTCCGATAATAATATCACCTGCCCTGAGACCTGCGAGAGCTGCAGGGCTTTTGGATTCGATGCGGGTAATGAGAGTGGAGGCTTGATACCCAAAGCGGCGTGAAACTTTGTCCGAAATCAGCAATTCTGCTCCCAAATATCCCCGAATGATTTTTTTATCGCGGATAAGGGCGTTAGCAACACGCAACGCCTCTTCGATAGGGATGGCAAAGCCGATATTGGTGTAGCTGCCGGAGCGTGAAAAAGTCATTGTCGCGACTCCTACCGCTTCACCTGCCCCGTTGCATAACGGACCTCCTGAATTTCCGGGATTGATAGCGGCATCGGTTTGGATGAAATATTGGTAAGGGTAGTTTTGAAGTGAACGCTTTAGAGAGCTAATGACTCCGACGGTAACGCTCGAGCCGAGGGAATAAGGTGCTCCTATTGCAAAGACATTCTCCCCTAGAAAAAGTTTGGAGCTGTCACCCATTGGGAGTTTGGGTGCATTAAACAAGGGGACTTCTAAAAGTGCAATATCGGATTTTTCATCTTTTGCAATCAACGTAGCGATGTATTCTATGTTGTTGTGGTCAATAATAAATATTTTTTTGGCATCGCGGATAACGTGCTCATTGGTCACAATATGATGCTCATTGTCCATCACAAATCCTGATCCTCCCGAATCACTTTGGATGAGTTCGTTCTCTTCTGAGATGGCATCGGTGCGTTGAATTTTTACTTTGACGACAGAGGGGAGCAAGATGCCGGCATGCTGTGCTACGGCTGAGTCTGCCGCATGGACAATACTAAAAAAAATAGCTAAAAAAATTAAAAATTTCACGGTATAAACATCCTACTTTTGAGGATGAAAGTATAGCTAAAATCGGTTTTCTAATAGATTTAGCGGATTGAAGTCCTTTTGCTTTAAGCCTTGGCCTCATTGTGAGTGATAGTATAGAGAAATTGGAAGACTTCGACAACGGCGACGTATAGATTTTCGGGAATTTCATGATCGATCTCTATTTTACTGAGGAGCTCAACGAGATCTTCATCTTTTTTGATAGGGAGATTGTGTAGCTCAGCAATTTTTAGGATATTTTCAGCACTTATTCCCTTTCCCGAAGCAATGACACGCGGGGCATTCTCTTTTTCACGATCATAGCGAAGTGCGACGGCTTTTTTCATACCCTTTCCTCAAAGCTTGAGTGAAAACTGTTTTCTTCAGGTGTATAGGCACTCATTTTAGAGGTGATGACTTCGCTTGCTTCATAGATTCGAATAGAGCGAGGGGTGATTCCGGCGTTCATCAGTAAACGTTTCAGTTCTCCTAAATGTTCTTGAAGGAGGGTTTTAAATTCTCCTTGCTGCGTGTGCACTTGTATATCGAGTTGATTATTTTCGTACAGCGCCATCAAGAGATCGACTTTTCCATACTGCTTGAGAACGAGATCGATTTCACAGTAAAACTTCTCTCCCTTGCTCTTTTTGAAGGAGAGGGATCCACGCTCTAACTGATCCCATGTAAATGGAAAATAGAGTGAATTAGAATTATTTAAATGAGAAAGAAGCTGATGATAGTCGATTTGGGTAACGAGTTGATCGATTTTTGTTTGGAATTTTTCATGATTGAGAGGATGTAATTCTTCAATCTCCTCGCCAAGAAGCAGAAGCTGAGCTTTGACATCATAGCCTATCCTTTCTTCAAATTCTGAAGGTGATGCTTCAAGAAGTGAACCGAGTTTAGATTCCATAAAAATACCGGAATTAACAATTTTTTCTTTCAGTACAGGAACATCCAGCGGAGAAGCCGGTTGTAAAAATGCTTCGAGTTTTAAAAGTTTCGGTGCGAGAGAGGGTTCTGATTTTAGAGTTGTTAGGAGTGCTTTTAACTCTTCGCTAAAATTCCCAAGACTCTTGAAAGCTCCATTGTTTTTGAGAATATCAAGCAGTACGGCATCCGATTTAGTATTGTCTATTTTTGCGTGAAAAAGAGAGTTAAGAATCGACTTGAGATCTTTTCCTTCTTTTAATTGGAATAATTGTTCAGGAGATGCCTGTTTGAGAACATCTGCCAGTACTTTATTGGTATGAGGCAAAAGTATGGCGAATTTTGGATTAGTGGCTAGGGGTATCATCGGATTTTTTGTGTAATCCTGAGGGATTTCCCTTTTGATCAGGGGGTGGGCGGTACTGACCCTCTTTGATCCCTTTAGAAATTTTTTCCAAGGTATGTCTGGCTTGGATATCCGCACTTACAGAATTGTCTTTAAGAGGTAAAACGAAAGCAAGTAAAATAAAGACGAGGCTAAAGACTAATCCTGCAAGACCTGCAAGAATCAGTTTAAGTTTTTCATCATCCATGCCTGTCTCCCCATCAAAATGGAAATATTATAGCTAATTTTTTAGGATAGTTTTCCTGAAGAGACCAGTTGAGCCACAATTGCTTTGTTTTTCATCACTTTATTGTAGTAGGTATGGTTCACCATTCCTCCATTGTATCCGCTAACGGCATTGAAAGGATTTTTACGTTGATTGTGTAGCAAAACAACATAATAGGTAGCAACTTTTGCTGAGAGGCGTGTGTCGCCTAGAAGTCGTGCAGCGAGCTGTATATCACTCAGCCGATTGAGCCAATTCAAGCTTTTAACAGACTCTGAAACATGACGTGCTGTTGATACTCGAACTTGCATCGCTCCAAGAGAAGCTTTGGTAATGGACTTTTTATGGTGAAAATCACCAATGGTATTTTTCCCGGCACTGCTTTCAGTGATACAGATGGCACTCACCGTATTTTCATACGTTTTTCCATTTTTATCAGGAATGTTTTTAGCGACGTCTCGAACCGTTTGCAAAACATGAAGTTGCTTATCGGTCATTTTATGAATTGTATTATCGGCTAATGATGCACATACAAAGAGAACTATTAATGAAATAAATTTCATCATATTTTACCTCCTTATTTTGGGTGTGAAATTTTAAGGTATTCATAAGCTTTGAATACTGCTATAAACGTTTTAGATGGTTTAGTTAAGAAAAAGTAATGAAAATAAGGCGTTTACCCCTATGTATAGGGAAAGTTGATGTTAAGATTACTTTAAATTATAGGTTAAAAATATTAAAAATAGTTATATATTTGAGCTATACTTAAGTTTGGATTTAAAATTAAGCTAAATTTAAGCTATAAAAAGGAAATTTGAAGGGAAGTAATTAGTCTTCAGTCGTGAGATAAACCCAGAACTCTTTATGGGATTTTCCTTGGTCAAGGAAGTAAAGCTGCAAAATGGCAACACGGTAGAGGGTGATAACCATTTTAGCAAAAGGAATTGCAAGAGAAAGTGAGAGCCACCATGGCTGCTCTTTTTCCCCTTTGGAGAGCATCATCTCTTCTATCCCGATATTATTGCTCAGATACACCCCAAACGCTATCGAAAAGACAAAGTTTAGGATTACACCAAAGATGGCATATGAGAAAAATTCGGGTGAAGTTAAATCAAGCATAGGGTTTATTACTCTTTGTAAGCAGCAATTGCGTCTTCAAGGATTTTCGTTGCGGATGCCTTGTCTTCAAATCCTTTTACTTTTACCCATTTATTTGGTTCTAGCATTTTATAGGTTTCGAAAAAGTTTTTGATTTTAGCCAAGGTATGTTTTGGAATATCGCCAAGATCTTGGATCTCTTCAAAGGTAGGATCGATTTTTGAAGTCGGAACGGCTAGCAGTTTTTCATCAATACCGCTTTCATCTTCCATAATTAAAACACCCACTAATCGGCAGTTCGTAACACACCCTTCTACCATAGGATATTCAGTAAGGATCAAAATATCCGCCGGATCACCGTCTTGGGAAAGTGTTTTATTGACAAAGCCGTAGTTCGCCGGATAATACATCGCTGAGTGCATGACACGATCCAGTACCAAAGCACCGCTCTCTTTTTCAACTTCATATTTGATGTTTGAACCGCATGCAATCTCAATAATTGCTTTAACTTTATCCGGGTTTTCGCCATATCCGATTTTACTAAGATCCATTTGCGTACCTCTTTGTCATTATTTTATTGGTGCGGATTGTAACAAAATAATCTTTGAGCTATATTGAAACGGTGCAGTAAAAGTTTTTTAATGAAGTTTATACTAAAATCACGCCAACGTGTTACGTTTAAAATATACAGAAGGGGTTAAAGACGTGAAATTACTGAATAAAATAATGAAATATTTTACGAAGCTTCAACCCAAAAATCTCTTAGAGTTGCAAGTATGCACAGGGGAATCGTGTGGTTCGTCTCGTAATGATGAGGGTGCAAAAGTGGCCGCAATTGCTGCGGCACTTCATCATCATTCTTTAGAGCATGATGATGTAAGAGCAAGAGTAGCCGCAATTGCTGTTGCCCTTCACCATCATGAGCTTGAGAATTCAGGTCAAAATAATGGTTTAGCCGGACTTGCTTCGCTCGTTGCAGCAATTCATCATCATAATAAAAAGAAGTAGGGATTATGGCAAAAAAATATATCGACATAATGGATACAACGTTCCGTGACGGATTTCAATCCGTATTCGGCGGACGGGTACTAATGAATGATTTTTTCCCTGCAGTTGAAGCGGCAGCGCATGCGGGAATTACGCACTTTGAATTTGGAGGCGGAGCACGCTTCCAAAGTCTTTTTTTCTATTTGAATGAAAATGCGTTTGATATGATGGACAAGTTTCGTTCCATCGTAGGACCTGATGCCAATCTTCAAACACTTGCTCGCGGTGTTAATACGGTTATGCTGGATACGGGTAGCCGTGAAATGGTTGATTTGCATGCCAAAATGTTTAAAAAGCACGGTACAACGACCATCCGAAACTTCGATGCGCTTAATGATGTTGAAAATCTTAAATATTCCGGTGAGCGAATCGTTCATCATGGACTGAAGCACGAAGTGGTTGTGACCATGATGGATCTTCCTCCGGGGTGTGTCGGAGCGCATGACGTTGCGTTCTATGAAAAAACACTTCGTGAGATCTTGGATTCGGGTATTCCGTACAGTTCAATTTGTTTCAAAGATGCAAGCGGGACATCAAGCCCTCAAAAAGTGTATGAGACGATTCAAATGGCACGCAAACTTGTTCCTGAAGGAACCCATTTGCGTTTGCATACCCATGAAACAGCGGGTGTGAGTGTCGCATGTTATCTTGCGGCACTTGAGGCTGGGATAGATGGTATCGATATGGCAGCTTCTCCGGTCAGTGGTGGTACATCACAACCCGATATTTTGACGATGCTGCATGCAGTCAAAGGTAAAAACTTTGATCTCGGTGGTTTAGAACTTGAAAAAATTCTCCAATACGAAGATGTGTTGGGTGATTGTTTAAAAGATTATTTTATACCGCCGGAAGCGACGCAAGTCTCTCCTCTTATCCCATTTTCACCAATGCCGGGCGGTGCGCTAACCGCAAATACACAAATGATGCGCGATAACAATATGTTAGACCGTTATCCTGAAGTGATTCGTGCAATGCGTGAAGTAGTAGAGAAAGGTGGATACGGTACGTCCGTTACTCCGGTATCGCAATTTTATTTTCAGCAAGCTCTTAACAATGCTCTTATGGGTCCATGGAAGAAAATTGCTCCCGGATATGGCAAGATGGTATTAGGCTATTTTGGTAAAACTCCAACGGCTCCTGATGCTGAAGTGGTGCGTATTGCTCACGAACAGCTCAAACTCGAGCCTACTACAGATAATGCAATCGATATTGCTGATCGTGACGAGAAAAAATCGATCGCGTATTGGACGGATCTTCTTGAAAAAGAGGGACTTGAAACAAGCGATGAAAATATTTTTATCGCGGCTTCATGTGATGTCAAAGGGATTGCATTCCTCAAAGGGGAAGCAACCGTAAACGTTCGAAAAAACAGCCCGAAAACGGACGAAGTAACACAATCAATTCAATCAACACTACAGGAGAATTTCACAATGGCAAATGGTACTTACACAGTAATCGTAGACGGACAACAATACAATGTACAAATCGTAAATGGAAATGCAAATGTTCAATCAGTAACAGCGGCACCAGTGGCAGCACCCGTAGCCGTAGCAGCTCCAGTAGCAGCACCTGCGGCAAATGAAAATGCTATCCGTTCAGAACTTCCGGGGTCTGTTTTCAAACTCGTAGCGCAAGTGGGTGCTCCGATTAGTGCAGGCGATAAGATTATGGTTCTTGAAGCAATGAAAATGGAGATCGATGTCATTGCACCTCGTTCAGGTGTCCTTACCGCTGTAATGGTTCAAACGAATGATAAAGTTGAAGCAGGTCAAGTTCTTGCAATCGTAGAGTAAGTTTTTATTCCCGTCATTCCCGCGAAGGCGGGCGAAGTGCCCTTGCGGTGAATCCAGCTTTGATTAGAAGGGATGGATCCCCGTGTCAAGCACGAGGACCTCAAAGAGGTTCTTGTGCCCTTCGGGTATGACGAACTAAGCCAACAACAACGCTTGCTTGGCAGCTTCCATCTTGCTTATAATAAGCGGGATAATATTTTGACTTTTCGTTTTATCAATAAATCCATCTGCTCCTAAACTCATCGCCTCGCGCTTATTGTTATCCCCTGTCATTGAACTGTTGACAATAATAGGAATTGCCTTAGTTTCTGAATTGCCTTTGAGTAAGCGAACTACTGTGAACCCTGACATTTCCGGCATCTCGATGTCGGTGATAATAGCGGGGATACTAGAGGGATTTGGATGAGCATTGACATACTCTATCAGCTCTTTTCCATTGTTGAAAATTTGATAGGACAGATGGGCGTTGGTGAAAATTTGTCGTAAGTAGCGCTGCGCGGTTTTGGAATCTTCCGCGATTAAAACGGTACCGTGCTTTAGTTTTTCAGGGATGACAAGGTTCTGAATTTCATTCGTGGATTCAGAGATGTTTACCATTGCTTGAGGAATAACCTCGGAGAGCAATTTTTCGTAATCGAGTACTAAGCACAAGCTTCCATCATCGAGACGCGTATCGTTGATAACCAGCCCATCTTCACCAAGCCGGTAGCTGTCGGGCGCATGCATCTCACTCCAATTTTTCTTGGCAACACGGTAGGCGAACATAATCCGAATCCCGATGATAATGCCATTAAAATCACAAATGAGGAGATTGGAGTTTTTTTTATTTTCATTATTCAGTTCTGATCCAAGCCATTTCGGGAGGTTGAGAATAGGAATTTGAAGACCACGCAATACAATAGTCCCTTCTAACAGTGGGTGTACGGAAGGGAGCAGGGTCAAATGGTGATGTTTGGCTTCGACTACTTCTCGGGTTTTAAAGACGTTAATAGCATAATAAGGAGAAGTCTGAGCAGCATCAATTTTGAAAATAAGAAGCTGCACTTCGTTGTTCTTGGCTAGATTGGTAGATGCATCTACATGCTCTAAAAGAGACATTCAAAACCTTTGTTTTTTTATTGCATCAATCATATCCAAATCAGGGCTTTTTTTTACTAAAAACTAAAGCCTTCCGTGGGTAAAATATGGCGAAATTATCAATAATATCAGGAAAGGAATACCCGATGCATCAAACAACTGCTTGTCCACTAGACTGTTATGATGCGTGTCGTATTGTAGTCAATGAAAACAACGTTATTAAGGGGGATAAGAGTCATCCAATAACGGGAGGGTCCTTGTGTCCAAATCTGAACCATTTTGATGATTTTACACGTATAGAGGAGCCTAGATTTCAAGGTAAAGTTGTTTCTATGGACGAGGCATTACAGATAGTGATAGATGTCTTGACAAAGAGCAATCCTCACAAAACACTTTTTTATCGTGGAAGTGGCAATATAGCTCTTATGCAACGCTCAATGGATCATTTTTTTGCAGCTATGGATGCCGTGGGGACACGAGGATCATTGTGTGATGGTGCTGGAGAAGCTGGGATACTGCAAGGGCGAGGTATTAATCATCCTCTCTCTCCCAGCATGATAAACGAAGCAGAGGTCGTTGTGGTGTGGGGGAGAAATCCTCATACTACCCATTCGCATTTACTCCCTTTTTTAAAAGATAAAAAAATTATTGTGATTGATCCTATACGGACTTCTTTGGCGGATAAGGCAGATTTACATATTCAGATCAAACCCCATTGCGATCTTCATTTAGCCCTTCTTCTCTCACGTTTTAGTATCATTGAGGGGGCGCAAGATGAGGAATTTTTGGAAAAATATGGCAGTGATTATAAAGAGTTTTATGAATTAACGCAAACCGTTCGGATAAAAGCGACGATGGAGGCGATCGATGTAACTCTTGGACAGATTGGTGCGATATTAGAACTGATCCGTGGAAAAAAGACAGTTATTTTAGTCGGAGCCGGGGTACAAAAGTATCAAAACGGTGCTGAAGTATTGCGTGCTATTGATGCGTTTGGAGCGATTTTAGGATTGTTTGGGAAGCATGGATGCGGGGTGAGCTTTTTGGGGACATCACGTGAGGGATTGGAACTTCCTTTTCGATCACTTCATAAAACGGTACCGATACCGACGGTTAATTTTTCTTTATATGAGACGGTTTTTGTTCAGGGGGGAAATCCCCTCTCGCAAATGCCAAATTCTTCAAAAGTTGAGGAAGAATTTGACAAAGCCGGATTTAAAATCTATTTTGGCTTGTACGATAATGAAACGTCACGTGAATGTGATTTGATCATTCCCGCCAAAACATTTTTAGAAAAAGAGGATATCCGTGCTTCGTACGGTGATTTTACTCTCCAAAAGATGTCCAAATTACGGGAAAGTACTGTCGGTATATCTGAGTATGCCCTCTCGCGTGCTCTTTGTGACCATTTTCACCTTTTGATTCCCGAAGAGGATGAGTGTTTGGAACTGCTGAGTCATCAAATGGAAATTGTTGATGGGGTGTGCACTAAAAAAAATCGTCCCGAAATTCCATATGAAGAGGGATTTGCAACGCCCGGTGGTGAGTTTGAATTTATGGATGAGGTGGATTTGAGTTTTAGTAAGGAAGAGGGACTGTTTTTAATTACGGCGAAGTCGCCCAAATCGCTGAATTCACAGTTCCATCGCTCATCGGGTGTTTATTTGCATCCTGAGTGTGGCTTTGAAGAGGGTGAAGAGGTAAAAGTGAATTCGAAAGCAGGGTCAATTTCTCTTATTGTCCATCATGATGGTAGACTTAGGTCTGATTGTGCTTTGATCTATACCGGGACTCCAAAAATGAACACCTTGACTCCTAGTCTGCTCAGTTACGAGGGTGAAAATGCCGTGTATCAAGAAATTAAAATAAAGGTAGAAAAATGATGACCACCAATTTTGAAAATTATGTACTTCCAACCTATGCTCGTCAGCCGATTAGTTTTGTAGAGGGGAAAAATGCTCTTTTGATTGACAGTGAGGGGAAAGAATATATTGATTTTGCAGCCGGTATTGCAGTGTGCAGTGTAGGGCATGGCAATGATCGTCTGACCAAAGCGATTTGCGATCAGGTGTCCAAGCTCATCCACGTTTCTAATTTGTATTATATAGAGCCACAGGCTGCGTGTGCGAAAAAAATCGTTGAACTCAGCGGATACACGATGAAATGTTTTTTCGGCAACAGTGGTGCGGAGGCAAATGAAGGGGCGATTAAAATCGCTCGTAAATTTGGCGAAGTAGATGGAGAGCCTAAGCGGTATAAAATCATTACCTTAGAAAATTCGTTTCATGGACGTACTATCACGGCACTTAAAGCAACAGGTCAAGAGTCGATGCACAACTATTTCGGACCATTTCCGGATGGATTTGTGTATGCCAAAAATATTGATGAAATTGAATCATTGCTCGATGAGCATACGGTAGCGGTAATGATCGAGCTGGTGCAAGGAGAGGGCGGAGTTCAACCTTTGGATCGTGCAAAGGTTCAAGCGCTTGCCGCGCTACTCAAATCACGCAATGTTTTGTTGATGGTTGATGAGGTGCAAACGGGGATCTATCGAACGGGTGAGTTTTTGGCTTCCAACCTCTACGGAATCGAACCCGATGTGATTACCCTCGCAAAAGGTCTCGGAGGCGGTGTCCCCATCGGTGTTGTGATGACCAATCGACTCGATATTTTCGCCCCTGGGGATCATGGTTCCACGTTCGGAGGGAACTATCTTTCCACAGCGGCCGCCAATGAAGTGCTTGATATTCTCGACGAGATGAAACAAAGCGGAGAGCTCGATGAGATGCTTATGTATTTTGAAAAATCATTAAATACGTTTGCGTCAGCACATCCCGCACTTTTCTTGAGCCATGTCGGACTTGGGCTTATGCGCGGGCTTCGTGTTTGTGATGCAGAAATATTGGGTAAAATTATTAATTCAGCCCGTAATAATGGAGTTATCGTCCTTAAAGCAGGGCGCAATACCCTCCGTTTCCTCCCTCCTCTTACGATCACGAAAGCGGATATTGATGAGGGATTTGCACGTTTAGAGAAAGCAATGAGTGCTTTATGATTTTCGTCATTCCATGCTCTGACATCCCGTCATTCCGTGCTCCGACACGGAATCCACAAACAGCCAATGGATCCCGTATCAAGTACGGGATGACAGAGAAAGGTTATAGTGCTTTTTAGCGATTATATGAACGAATGGCTCTATGGGGAGAGCGGCTATTATGGCACCTACCGCCCCATCGGTAAGGGAGGAGATTTTTATACAGCAGTAAGCACCTCCAAATTTTTCGGAGGGACGATCGCGAAACATATTATCAAACGTATTGATGAGGGGTTTTTGGCTCACGATTCTCTAGTTTGCGAGATCGGTGCACATCATGGATATTTGCTTGCCGATATTATTGAATTTTTACATACGCTTCGACCGCAGCTGTTGCAAACGCTTCGCTTTGGAATTGTGGAGCGTTTTGATACGCTTCAAGATCAGCAAAAAAGCTATTTTACCGAATCGTTTGGGGATGCAATACACTTAGAACATTATCACGATGCAAGCGAGATAAAGGGTTCGTGTGCCTTTTTCATTGCCAATGAGATTTTTGATGCATTCGCGTGTGAACTGTTTTATCAAGGAAAAATCGGACGTGTTGAAAAGGGGAAAGTCCTTTTTGATGTCGAATCACCTGAAGCTCTTGAACATACGCAAAAATATAAAAAAGATCGTGGGGAAATTGCGATAGGATTTGAATCGTTTGCGAAAACGATGGCGTCCAGTGTTCCAAAATTCGAGTTTATGAGTTTCGATTACGGTGAGCAAGAAGCACGAAGTGATTTTTCGATACGTGTGTATCAAGAGCACCAAGTCATTCCCCTTTTTGATGAAAATTTAGATCTTGAAAAAGTTTTTGGAGTGACCGATATTACGTATGATGTCAATTTTGCTCACGTGAGAGATGCCTTCGAAGCAGAGGGATTGAAATGCGTTGGGTACGCAACACAGCTCGTAGCCTTGGTTGAAATGGGAGTTCTGGATCTCCTCTCACTGCTCAAAGAAAAAGTCAGTGATGAGATTTACATTCAAGAACTCGAAAAAGTGAAAATCTTAATTACCCCTTCGTTGATGGGAGAGCGATTTAAGATGATACGGTTTACCCAAGGATAGAGTGTGAAGCAGATTTTTTTAATCCTTATTTTGGCTTTATCCCTCAGAGCTGGGGAACTGCATACTGTGGTATATGAGGGAAATATTGAAAAAGTTAAACAGCATTTAGCGCATGGGGCAAAAGTGGATGAGCCAAATGAAGCGGGTCTGAGCGCGCTTCATGTCGCCATAAAATTAAATGATATTAAAATGGCAAAGTTTTTACTGAGCCAAAAAGCTGATATAAATTTTCAAGATTTTCAAGGTAATACACCCTTAATTTTGGCGGTTAAGAAAAAAAATCTCCAATTAACGACGTTTGTCGTGATGAACGGTGCGGATGTCAATTTGGCGAATAACGATGGGATTACCCCACTGCATCAAGCAGCCTTTAGCGGAAATGAGCATATCGTTGATTTTTTGCTAAAAGCCAAAGCTGATCCCCATTTGAAAAATAATGACGGAGCAACGCCATACGATTTTGCGATAGCAAAGAAGAATTTACTGATCGCTCAAATGATTAAAATGAATATGTAGGACTGAAAATGGATATAAAAGTAAACGGTGAAGTGCGAGAGATGAATGAGGGATCAACGCTTCATGATTTGATCCATACGTTAGGGTTAGAAGAGCGTGTGATGGCAGCAGCGGTCAATATGCAGATTGTCAAAAAAGATGCGTGGGATAGTGCTGTATTGAACGATGGCGACACCATAGAGCTTCTTGATTTTGTCGGGGGTGGTTGATTCGTCACTTTTTGATTCCGTGTCGTGGCACGGAATGACAGCTTTTCCGTCATACCGAACTTGATTCGGTATCCACAAAATTACAAAATCGTTTCATACAAATCTTCCCATTTTGAATTCTGTTTTTCAATCAATTCTATTTTCCATTTTCTCTGCCACTCTTTTAACTGTTTTTCTCTCTTAATAGCCTCAGCTATCTCATCAAAAACTTCATAATACACCAAACTTTTAAGCGCATATTTTCGACTGAAACCATCTACAAAATCATTTTTATGCTCATACACTCTCTTGATTATATCCGATGTCACGCCGATATAGAGCGTTCCTTGAGGCTTATTTGCCATAATATAGACATAACCTTGTTTCACTTAATAACCTTTTGTGGATTCCGTGTCGTGGCACGGAATGACAGCTTTTTCGTCATACCGAACTTGATTTGGTATCCAGTTATACTTTACTTTCTCCGTCATACCATGCTTGCTTTGTTATACGGTGCTATCTCCGTCATACCGTGCTTGACACGGTATCCATCCCCATATTTGCTCATTTTAATTTAGTTTATCCCCGTTTACTATTGCTATTTCATTGTTCTGCCTAATTTCTTCTATTTTTTCAGCTAATTTTTTTTGAAATTCTTCTTTGGACGAAACGTCATTACAATCAAACAAAAAAGTTCCATTTTTATTTGCAGCTTTAAGTGCTTTTTTATCGCATGAGACAAAGATAGCTCCATGTGTTTTAGCCAATGAGATGATGTGTCTATCATTAAAGTTCTTGATAGAACCTATATTAATAAATTCAATATCTTCAACACGTGCCCATACTCCTGCATCCCAGCCAAGCGTATTCTCATCATCCCAACCAAAATATCCTATTTCACTTTGAGAGACATCGTCTTTTTTTTGAATCAAATTATTTTTATTTTTCTCATCAACAGTGCTACAAAGCTCATTATGTGAAACTAGCGCTGTATACACCTCAATATTCATACTCTTAAAAAGATCTGTTTTAATATCCCATTCTATTAATTTATCAAAAACATTAGAATCTAATACAAGTAGCATTGCTTCTTTCACTCTCTCCCCTCCACAATCGCTATCTCATCCTCACTCAACCCATACAGCGCATACACCATCGCATCGATCTCTTTTTCGCACTCGATTACACGATTTTCAAATGTTTCAATCTCTTTTTTGAGCTTGATTTCGCGGTCGAAATTGTCATTTTTGATGGCTTCGTCGAGGAGAGATTTATACTCTTTGATTTTTGGCTTGGTTTCTAATATTTCATCGACAAGATTTATAAACGGTGTTTCATCGTCTGCTATGGCTATCGGCAAAAGCTCAAGTTTAAATTTTTTCCACCGATTTGTTCCCATTCCTGTAGTCGTTGATATTCGCTCGAAATACCATTTAGAAAGTTTAGAATTTAGTAAAGCCAAAAGATATTTTAGATTTTCACCCGTCATTGTAAATGTAGTTGCTTCCGCATACATTTGAGTATCGTCATAAGCAAATTTTGGCTCATCGGATATTTCACCCCAAATAATTTTTGGTTTTTCAAAATCTGATAAATAAGCACAATTTCGTAAATTATAAGGCGTTTTTCCTTGGTCAGATCGTTTGACAAGTTTTTCATAATAATTGTCTAAATGCTCTTTAATCATAGGATAATTTTCAATATCTATAGGGGGATTGTTATGTGGATTTATTAACCAAATATTAGCCCAATTCGTCGTGTATTTTTGAACGTCTCGCCCACGTAACATTGGCTTGATTATTTCGGTTGATTTTGGATCGCGTGCTACCAATTCATCTTTTTTTGTGGTATCGATAATAAAGGCTTCGTTAAAACCTGTTTTAATACCAAAATTAATAGAAATCTTCCACTCTTTAAGAGGTTTACCAATACTTTCAATCTTTCTCATCAAAAGCGACTCTCCATCATCACCTGCACTATTTACTATCGCTTCGGTGATAGTTTCAACACTGGCATTTTGGGTGGTGAAGTGTCGGATGTTGGTGATGGTGATGGTGATATTTTCGTCATACCGAACTTGATTCGGTATCCATTGGCTGTTTGTGGATTCCGTGTCG
>JAUYSQ010000084.1 GCA_030696285.1 Sulfuricurvum sp.
ATCACTTTTTCGGCATCATCATGATAGGAGATACCGACGCTCGACTCCACGATGCGATAGTTAAAGGAGTTGACGATCACCTCACCGATCATATTTTTATTGGGAACGGTAATGATCTCCTCATCTTCGGTTCGCAGGGTCGTGTAGGCGAGTTTGATCTCTTCTACAACACCAAAGATTTTATTGACTGAAATCGTATCGCCGATTTTGAACGGTCGGGTAATAATGAGTGAAATTCCGGCAGCAAAATTGGCTACGCTCCCCTGCAATGCCAAACCGGCGGTCAGAAAAACAGCCCCGATTGCCGCGATGAACGGAGCGATCGATATTCCCAATTTTCCGATGGCTATGACAAACATTGCTCCAAATATTAGTATTCTCACAATATTGGCGGCAAACTTCCCAAGGGTCACATCAAAATCATGCTTAGTAAAAAGTTTCATTAAGAGATTGAAAACATATTTTGAAACAAACCATCCGATAATGACAACAATCAAAGCACCAATAATTTGGAAACTGTAATTGGTCAAAAATGCGATCGTCTGATCATAAAATTCTTGAACATAATGCAATTCTTGATTCATCGTATCTCCTTAGTAATCAAAAACGATATTATGCCCTATTCTTTCTCTCTACATCTCCCACGGAGCAGGTTTACCGACATTAGCAAACACCGGATTTTTAAACGCGTATTTCAAATCTTCCGCAAGATTGAGCAATCCGCCGTACCCGCCGTAACTCGTCTTTTTCTCCTGATTGACATCGATAAACGAGATTTTCTTCTTGATCGCCGTATAGAGGCTGCGTCCTCCGGCGAGGAGAATATGCGCCCCAGTAGAATCAATAATTTTCCCTTGTTCGGATGCTGGTTTAGTCATAAGAACCCCGTTTTCACCGAGATACTCACGCGCTTTGTCGATGTCATCCTGCGTTGATTTTGCAACACTCGTTGCCACCACTTCGATGCCCAAATCCTGCAAGCCCGATGCAATCGACCACGCTTTGTTTCCACCCGTGTTAAGAACCGCTTTTTTCCCCGCAAACATCTCACGATAGGGGATGAGATTAGCTTCGAGCTCTGCCTCAGCTTCGGCAATCACCGCTTCGGCACGCGCGATAAGATCAGGACATCCCAGAGCATTCACAATCTCTCGGATGGCAAAAGAGGTATCGCGTTTACCATAAAATGAGACGGATATCCATGGAATAGCGTACTGCTCTTGCATTTTACGGGTGAGGGTAATGAGGGATTTGGCGCACACTATGACATTGAGTTTGGCGCGGTGTGCCGTGCGGATATCCCCTACTCGACCATCCCCGCTCATGGAACTGAGAACGCGAATACCAATTTTTTCAAAGAGAGGAAGATACTGCCACATATCTCCCGTGACATTGTAATCGCCGATCAGATTGATGTCATAAGGGGTGATAAACTCCGGTTCTTTTGTACCAATCAGATGTTCTAATACCGCTTCGCCTGCCAAACGGGAGCCTAGATTTTTACTCCCGACAAATCCGGCGGCATGGACGGGGACAATTGGGATACCGTGCTTTTCACTTCCCAGACGACACGTTGTATCAATATCATCTCCCACAAGCGCCGTTACACACGTCGAATACACAAAAATCGCTTCAGGCTTGTAATGTTCCATCACATAATCGAGCGAACTGGCAAGCCGTTTGTCCCCTCCGAAGATGACATCGTTCGTCGTGATCCCCGTGGTAAATCCCATTTGGGTATGATCACGCCCTTCGTACGACGTTTTTGTCTCACGGGTCTCCCATGATGCACCCAAACACGTCTGAGGACCATGAACGAGATGAACCGCATCGGCATACGGAAAAAGAGAGATTTGTGCCCCATCAAACGCACACCCTCCTGCCGCAAGTCCCGGTTTAGGCTTATCGCACCCTTCTCCCGGCTTTTTATCTTTGCTGTGAGAACAGGCGCTCTCGTTCATTAGTTCTTTGATTTTGGCACGGCTGACCATCGGATACTCCTTGGAGTGTAGTATCCTAATCTATGCAAGTTTTATACGAGAAGAAAAAAATAACACACTTATCTTAATCCTATTTTTTACCTAGATGCTTAAATGGTTTTACCAAGAACACTACCGAAGATGGCTATAATAAAGAATTAAAATTATTAAAATCCAAGGGATCAATAAGCATGGGACTCAGTATCGGACTCGTAGGACTACCAAACGTCGGAAAATCAACCACTTTTAATGCACTCACCAAAGCACAAAACGCCGAAGCGGCAAACTACCCATTTTGTACCATCGAACCTAATAAAGCAACCGTTCCTGTACCTGATGTACGTCTTGAAGCACTCGCTAAAATCGTCAATCCCGAGCGGATTCAGTACTCTACTCTCGATTTTGTTGATATCGCAGGGCTTGTTAAGGGTGCGAGCAAAGGGGAAGGATTAGGAAACAAATTTCTATCCAATATCCGTGAAACCGAAGTTATTTTACAAATTGTCCGTTGTTTTGAGGATGAAAATATTGTCCATACCGAAGGGCGTATTAATCCCCTGGATGATGTGGAAATTATCGAAAACGAACTTATCTTTGCTGATATTGAAGTGCTAACCAATCGCATTGATAGACTGAATAAACAGGCCAAAAATGACAAAGATTCAGCAGTAATGGCAGAATTTGCACAAGAACTGGCTGAATTTTTGGCCGAGGGTAATCTTGCCCGCAATTTCCCAAAAGCCAATACCGAATTATTTGAACAGCTCAACCGCGAAGTACGCCTTTTAAGTGCCAAAGAGATTATGTATGGTGCCAATGTCGATGAAGAGGGTTTGACCACCGACAATCAACACGTGTTGGCTCTCGTGGCTCATGCTCAAAAAACAGGGTGTGAAGTAATTAAACTCTGTGCAAAAATCGAAGAAGAGCTTATCGGATTAGACGATGAAGAAAGAAATGAATTTTTGCGTGATTTGGGTATTGAAGAATCAGGGTTGGAGCAAATTATCCGCAAAGGATTTGATAAACTGGGACTTATGAGTTATTTTACTGCCGGAGTCAAAGAAGTTCGTGCATGGACCATTCACAAAAATACCACTGCCCCAAAAGCAGCAGCTGTTATCCACAATGATTTTGAAAAAGGGTTTATCCGCGCAGAAGTGATCGGCTATGAAGATTACGTAACATGCGGCGGAGAAAATAAATCCAAAGAGGCTGGAAAAATGCGTCTTGAGGGGAAAGAGTACATTGTCATGGATGGTGATATAATGCATTTTAGATTTAATATTTAATACATTGATCCAAGAGGTGTAGTATGCGATTAAAATATACGGGTCCTAAATCGTTAATTTCTCCTACCGGTATCAATTTTTATTCTGCAAAAGAGGATAAATTTGTTTTCATTGGTGCTATGATAGAGCTTATCCGTGTCCTCGATCATGATTACGAAGACAGCAAAGCCTATAGCGTCCAAACGGAACAAAAATCCTTTGATGAAAAAAGTGTCCTTGACTTAATTCGTACCTATGTCCCCAATCTTGATGAGCAAATCAATCAGTGGATTAATAAAACAACTCAAACAATCGATGAAGAGATTCTTCGAGCCAAAAACAATCTCTCATTAAACTATGAAGCCAAAGAAGTAATAATCAATAATATTGAACTTATGCGTTCGTATCGGCTTCAACGTACTATCAACAAAAGTGTTTATTATGCAGGAATTGAAGCACTGGCTGCATTAATCAAACAACGTCGTATTTACCACGTCACAACGTCGATGAACCCGAAATTTTTTCATGTTCTTCATTCGGTACAAGGTTCATTGCGTCATCAACATCCGATACTCGATTCTGAAATTGATCTTTTTGAGGAAAAAGGGCATCTAATGGCTAAACTGAGAATTTTGGGTGTATAAAAATTCTAATATTCTTCAACCCGCTCGAGAAGAGCGTTTAGGAAAGAAATTTTAGAATTTCAGCTTCAATGTTCTCTTTGTCAATGACGGTATCTTGAATAATCGCTTTCGTGAACAGTCCTTGAATCATTGCAGGAATTGGAGTTGAAGCGCTCTCCGAAATCGATTTAAGCGCATCAATATCACGAGAATCCACTTCACCGCTCAAAGCATTTGCAATCGTCGGTGAAAACTTTGTCCACTCAGCTGTCGAATAAACAATGGATTTAAGAGGCTTTGTTGCACAGCAATCGTACGCTTTAAAACACGTCGCCGTATGAGGATCCATCAGATATCCACTATCAAATGCCTCTTTGATGTACCCTTTACCTTCCTCACCGCTACAGTAATCCGCAGCGAAATGGGCTTGAAGCTTCATCGTTTCATCATCATTGAGGGCATAAAAACGGTCCGATTCCAATCCCTCCATCAACTCTTTGGTACGCTGTGGTCCAAAAAGATCAAACAAAATACGTTCAACATTGCTGGAAATTAAAATGTCCATTGCAGGGGATGTGGTCGGAATCACTTTTTCACCGCGTAAATCATAACGTCCAGTATTGATCAAACGGGTAAGAACATTATTTTCATTCGAGGCAATAATAATCTTTTCGACAGGAAGCCCCATTTTGGTCGCATAATAACCGCCCAAAGCATTCCCAAAATTTCCACTCGGAACATTCAAATAAACTTTTTCACCCATAACAATAACGTTTTGACGTATCAGCTCAAGGTAACTGTGAATATGATAGATGATCTGAAAAATAATCCGTCCAAAATTAACGGAGTTTGCAGCTGAGAGAGAAATATTTTTAGCTTTTAACGTTGCTTTGAAGGTTGCAGAACCTAGAAGCTTTTTAAGTGCGCTTTGAGCATCATCAAAATCTCCATGAATTCCAATTACTTTGAGATTTGGTGCATCTTCTGTCACCATTTGAAGGCGCTGAACATCGGATGTTCCCCCATCCGGATAGAGGCATACGACACGAACGTTTGCTCTATTTTTAAAGGTTTCCAATGCAGCAGGACCCGTATCACCACTCGTTGCAGCAAGGATAAGATACTCTTCTCCCCGTTTTTGAGCGCTTGAGGATAGGACTACCCCAAAAGGTTGCAAAGCCATATCTTTGAACGCACGGGTTGGGCCGTGATACAGTTCACTTACATAGAGATCATCGCGAACTTTGACAACGGGAACAGGATTAGAGGGATCATCAAACGCATCATATAAGGATAACGCCTCATCGATGACCGAGGGCTCTATATCAATAGCAAGGGTAGTCAATAAATCTTTTGCAAGTGTTTTATACGATGAGTTTAGATGCTTCGTTAAAAACGCTTCGCCCAAATTTGGCAATTCTTTGGGAACATACAATCCACCACGTGACGCGATGGGGCTTAATATCGCTTCAGAAAAAGTGACCTCAACAGGATGGGTTCCATCATTTCCGCGTGTTTCAATAAATTTCATATCTTATAGCCCCGATTTAAAAAATTTTCGAATTATAACAAAGCCCCTCTCAGGGTTGGCTTAGAGGGTAATTTGCGTCCCAACACCCTCTGAGGTAAAGAGTTCAAGCAAAATAGCATGTTCGATCCGTCCATCAATAATATGAGCTTTTTTTACCCCTCCATCAACCGCTTCAAGACACGCATCCACTTTTGGAACCATACCGCCATGAATGGTTCCATCCTTTTTAAGCGCTTCTACCTCTGCTTCGGTGAGGGTCGAAAAAAGTTCTTTGTCATTATTCAACACACCCGATGTATCCGTCATAAAAATCACTTTACACGCGCCAATAGCACTCGCGATTGCCGAAGCAGCCAAATCCGCATTGATGTTGTATCCCGGATGACCAACGGCTTCATCCGCACCGATAGGGGCGATAACGGGAATAAAACCTTCACGAAGCAGATTGTGAATCACATCGGCTTTCACACTCTCAACCCGTCCCGTAAGACCAAATTTAGCCTCGTCCTTGGGCTTTGCCATCAAGAAATGGGCATCTTTTCCGCTAATGCCGATTGCTTTAGCTCCATAAGAGTTGAGCAGTGACGTAATCTCTTTATTAATCTCACCACTCAGTACCATCTCGACGATTCTCATCACCTCAGGGGTACTAACCCGTTCACCGTCAATAAACTCTGTCGGAATATTCAGATCATTCAGCAGTTGAGAGATACGGCTTCCACCGCCATGAACGATCACGACCTTTACCCCAACGAGATGAAGCAATATAATATCTTGGGCAAATTTAGCCTTGAGTTCATCCGAACTTTGCGCTGAACCGCCATATTTGATCACAACAATTTCATCACGGAACTCTTTGATGAACGGCATTGCATCCATGAGGGTTTTAACGGTTTCAATTTTGCGAAGCATAGACATAATCCTTTACGGTGGTGATCAACCTCTCATCAAGCTCCAATGAAAGCTCTAAAATGGAGAGGTTGAAATTAAAGTGCGCTATTTTAACAAAGTCTTTCTGAGTAACGAGCAAACTTGTTGCACCCGTACGGGAAATAATGGCGTTAAGTTCTTCAGAGGTGAAAAAATGGTGATCTTCGAAGTAGATTTTTTCACTCACTTCGGGTAAATAAGGATCCAGCCGTTCAGGACGGGCAATAGCCGTGACCAATACCATTCTAGATGTTGAATTTTGCACGGTTACATGACGCGTGAAAGATTCACCTTCACGCACCATTGTCACTTTTTTTCCATTCCATAATCTTTCACGATAGGCACCGCTGGGGAGACAAAAAGTATTGGGGGTTTGGACATCGATCACCACATCAAGTTTCTTAATCTGATGTTTACCGTATCCATCATCAAGAAAAACCATTTCACATCCCATGCTCTTTGCTTCGGCAATCCCTCGTTCACGGTTTTCACTGACAATCACAACAGCATGAGGAAGACTCATTGCATAGAGCATCGCCTCATCACCGCTGATCAAAGTATCGCATAAAATAGTGCGATCTTTGACCACTACCATTCCTCGACTTTGACGTCCATATCCGCGTAAAACAATCGCAGGTCTGTGAAAATGTTTGGCAAGTTCTATCGTCAAAGGTGTTTTACCACTGCCGCCGACCGTAAGATTTCCGATACTTACAACCGGTATCCCAAAGAGTCTAGGTGTACTAACTCGGTAACGGATATAAGCGATAAAACAATAAAGCCAGCTGAGCGGTAAAAGAAAAAGGGAGAGGCGCTTTTGCGCGAGCGTGGGGTGATAGAGATAGCTCTCACCCCATTGTACTAATAAACGTTTCAAACGCGAGTAGAAGCTACATCCAAAACTGCATCACAAATTGCTTCAACCTCATTATCGCTCAAAGCAGCGTAATTAGGGATAGAGAGAACTTGACTGTAATTACGAAGCGCCACAGGAAAATCGTTGATACGGAGTGAATACTTTGCCTTATAATAGCTCAGTAAATGTATCGGAATATAATGCAATCCTGTTTCAATTCCACGTATGCTCAGTTCACGGGCAAACGAATCGCGATTTTTATCCACTTTGATAATGTAGAGTGAAAAGGCATGATCCTGTTCTACAATAGGGAGAGAAATATGGGGAGTGTCCGCAAATCTTTCATTAAAAAGTGCGGCAATCTCTTGCTGACGCTCAATGATCTCATCTTGTTTTTCAAGTTGAATCAATATCGTCGCTGCATCGAGCGGACTCATCGTATATTCACTTCCGATATCGGTAACATCATACACATACCCCAGTGCATCGTCATCGGTTGCGAGTGCGTGATGACGTAACGACTTAGCACGTTCGATAATCTCTTCATTATCACTGACGAGCATACCGCCATTACATACATTTCGTCGTAAATGGGGACTAAAGTCAAAACAGGTAATATCTGCTCCCGTTGAGCCGATCTTTTTCCCTTGATACGTCGCTCCCAACGCATCCGAAGCATCTTCAACAATTTTTACGTCGTACATTTTAGCAATAGAATACAAACGATCCAAATCAACACTTTGCCCTGCGATGTGAGACACGATCACTGCCTTAAGTTTTTTGGATTTATTCTCGGCCAAATACGCCTCCAGCTTATCCAAATCTATACTGAAAAGATCCGGATGTATGTCGATAAAGATTGGCTCTGCATCAAAATGGCGCACGACTTCAGGAACAGAAGGATACGCATTGATCGAACACAATACTTTATCGCCGCGCTTCAAATCGATTGCCAACATCGCCAAATGCAAGGCAGAGGTACCATGAGACGTTGCCAACGCATACGAAGCACCAATATACGATTCAAATGCAGACTCTAACTCTTCAATAATATTCGGGGCTTCGCCATCAAATACTTCATCGATCTTCTCACGTTCGTCTCCGCCAACTTCTACGCGGTAAAATGGGATTTTCATAAAAACTCCTCTATAAAGTTATATCTCTTGGATAATTAAAATCATGGTTAATCGTTCGTGATGTCAATTTTGCAATAATAGGCATTTTTCGCTTAAATTGGTTTTTATAGATCCGTTCTATCACCATATTAACCAACGCGGCATGCTCACCTGAGTCTATCAGCTCTTCTTTGGTGTGACGTGCTTCCACATACCCTCGTAGCACTCGATCCAGATCGCTGTAAGGGTAGCCGATTTCTGTTTCATCACTTTGACCTTCCCATAAATCAGCTGTTGGTGCTTTGGTGAGTATCGACTCATTCACACCCAACACTCTTGCCAGCTCAAACACTTCCGTTTTGTACAAATCACCGATCGGATTGAGAGCACTGGCCAAATCGCCGTACAACGTCCCATACCCTAACATCAGCTCGCTCTTGTTGCTTGTACCCAATACCAAAGCATTTTCACGCGCTGAAATATCGAACAGTGTCACCATTCGTAATCGTGCTGAAAGGTTACCGACTCGAAGCGGTGACATATCCGAGGTACAATATGCCCGTAACATCGGCTCTATACTCTGTACTTCGCTGCGAAGGGAAAATTTCTCGCACAATGCATCGGCATCATCCAAACTGTTTTGAGACGAAAAATGCGACGGCATTTTTACACATAGCAAATCATCCCCGAACACACGATGCGCCAACACAGCGACAACTGCCGAATCAAGTCCGCCGCTAAGTCCCACTACTACTTTTTTGAGACCTGTTTTGCGTACTTCATGACTCAAAAAATTCTCTAAATAATGGCTGATCAGCTGATATTTGCCCACAATCTTACCTTATTATATTCTAAACGATTTGCATTATAACTAACTTTAGTTATTAAGTTGTTAATATTTTATCTCTTTTTAACGCCCTTTTTCTTATACTTTCTCTTATGAACTCTTACCAAAATCTTGCTTTACTTGAAAATCTTTACCGACTTAAATCATTAGGATTTAACTATGTTGATCCAATCAGCCCCAATAAAATCCAAACTCAATCCCTATCACTTCCCAACTCCTATGAAGCGCTCCTAGAAGCGATCAAAGGGTGCCATCTGTGCGACCTCAGCAAATCACGTCGTCAGAGTATGCCCGGAGCTGGAAGCTTGCGCCCAAAAATTGTCTTTGTGGATGCTTTTGTATCGAGTGCAGAGGATGAAGCTAACGGCTATTACGTAGGCCGTTCAGGGGCAATGCTGCGCGATATGATCGAAAAAGTGCTTCATCTTACTCTTGAAGATGTTACTCTAACCCACGCGGTCAAATGCAAACCTTTTGGGTTTCAGCAACCCTCCCCCAGCGAATGTAACAGCTGCTCCCCTTTTTTACATAAACAGCTCGACATGCTTACTCCCTCTCTCATCGTCACTCTAGGAAGCGAAGCATACCGCCTCTTGACTCATGACGAAAGTGATTTTGAACGTGTTCGAGGACACATTATTCCGTTTGGAAACAGCTCTATTATCCCCACCTTTCATCCGACATATTTAGTGCGTAACCCCTCTTTTAAAAAAGAGGCGATGCGTGATCTTCAAACCATTAAAGAGGCGTTAAAATGAAAGTCATTGGGATACTTCTCATTATTTTTCTCTCTTTATGGGCTCAACCCAATCAAAATATCGAAACATCAAAAATAAAAATTGCCCTCATAGCAGCCCCCTCTGTCGTAGGTCGGTATTCCCAATCAAGCTATAATGTAGCCCTTGCAACCCTTATGGCTTCCAATCAACCTTTTGAACTCGTAGCGTATGATCTGCCCAATGAATCCCAAACCGCACTCTCTCAAACCCTTGAACAAATAAGCCGTGACAAGGTACAGGCCATTTTAGCTCCGCTCACTCTAGGCGGTGTGAAAAATTTACTAACTATCTATAAATCTGATACCCCTATTTTTATCCCCACCGTACACAAACGTGATATTGGGACAGCACCCGCAACGATCATTTTTGGAGCCATTGATTATCAGGCTCAAATCGAAGCGCTTCTCCCCTATATGGCAAATTCATTGGCCATTTTTTATGATAATTCCAATGTCGGTTTAAATCTAAGCCGTGCAACACAAACAATCGCCTCCGAAGCCAAAAAAGGTTCAAAAAGCTCTACCCTCTACTCTATCGATACTGAAGGCTCCAATATTGTTAAATATCTAGCTAAACCCTCGGCATTTACAAAAAAAAGCATCGTTATCCATCTTCCCGTCGTAAAAACCTCTATGTTGGCAGCCCATCTCACTTTTACCGGAGCACGTGAGCACAATATCCTCTCCACACAAATCAATTTTGACCCAACTTTAATCACCCTGACGCAGGTCAAAGATCGAAAAAATATGATTGTCGCCAACTCAATCATTGAACAAGTTCCTTCTATTTATGAAACCAATGCCCTTATGAACAATGATCTTACCTTTGACTGGATTAACTACACCACGAGCGTCGGAACGGATTATTTAATCGCTTATCTCAGCGGGGTGGAGAGAGCATACACACTGCGAACCATTGATTCTCAAATCATTTATCCCGTAGAGCTTATGCGGCCAAAAGAGTTTGGTTTTGAACCTCTTGGAACTAAATAGTTAAGGATAATTATTCTTATTTAAGAGTTCAACTGCTATAGTCTTTTACCTTACAATTAAAGGATAAACAATGGCAAAGCGTGGAATATCAATCCTCAAAGGTATTGAGGCACAAACCGTTATCAATCTCCTTAACAAAGCATATTGTGATGAGTGGCTGGCCTATTATCAGTATTTTGTTGAGTCCAAAGTAGTAAAAGGGCTGATGAAAGATGCAGTCGTTGCTGAATTAACACTGCATGCTGCTGATGAGCTTCGGCACGCAACGATGATTACCGGTCGGATCATTCAGCTGGGAGGAACTCCTATTTTACATCCGGGAGAATGGCTAACCCATTCAAATTGCGGCTATGATGCTCCCACAAATCCTGATGTCCGTGCTATTTTAGACCAGGCAATTATTGGTGAACAATGTGCGATCAGTACCTATTCAAATCTACTAGACATTGTCAGAGAAAAAGATATTGTTACCTATGATTTAGTATCTCAGATTTTGGCAGATGAAGTCGAACATGAAGAAGATTTACAGTCGTTGTTTGATGATATTGAAGAGTTTATTTCACAGTTCAAACAATGAAAAAAATTCTCTTTTTCTTAGCCCTCTTTGGAACTCTTTTGAGTGGTGCCGATATTTTAAAATTGGTCCAGACACTTGATCGTAATGACTCAAAAGCCTTTAATACAATGATCGTGACGATAGAAGATGCCAACAGCGCCCGCTCCGACAATAACAAAACTATCCTGATGTACGCGTCATGGATAGGAAATACGGAGGCCGTATACACTTTAGTAGAAAAAGGGGCTGACGTCGATGCAGCCGATAGCTCAAACGCGACGGCTTTGCATTTGGCTATCTGGAGAGATCACACCGATATTGCTCTCTACTTGCTGGAACACGGAGCATCGACAAAAGTAATGAGTTTAGACGGCATGACTCCGAGCGATATTGCAATCTTACGCTCCAATACCACAGTTATGGAAGCTATTGAGAAAACAAAACCTAAGCTAAAAAGCTTATTTTAACGGTGCTATTCCGAGAAGAAAAGTTCTCTCTTCCTCGGGAATGATCGCAATATTGCCATCGAAGCCAAGATGGACAAGCTGTATTTCCATTTTAAAGAGGATCTCTTCATCACGATAAATACGTTGAATCAACGTAAAGGAAGCCTTTTTGATACCCTTTAATAGCGTTTCAACAGTGAGTAAATTCCCAAATTTAGCACTTTTGATATAATCCGCTTCGATATGCTTCGCCACGAAATGACCCTCCGCCAAAATAGGAGAACGCCCCGCATCAAAAAAAAGCTGGCTCCGCGCCCGCTCGCAAAAGTTTAAATAATTGGAGTGATACACTACTCCGCCAACGTCTGTATCTTCGTAATAGACTCGTATTTGCATCATCAAACCCCTTATTTGCGGTATTTTTATACTACTTTTTTAAAACGTGCCCATAATCGTGCCCAATACTGCGATATTTTTAAATCGTATATCATCATCTTCATTGAATGGTTTTGTATAAATTTTCAAAGTCATAGAAATATCTTTATGCCCTAATGTTTTTGATACCCAAGTGATATCTGCACCTTTTGAAATCAACAATGATGCAAATGTATGGCGCAGATTATAGAGTACCCTAACTTTGACTCCACTTGCTTCCAGTATACGCTTGAAATTCACTGCGATAACATCATGACTGTAAAAAATTTTATTTTCTGAATTATAAAAAAGATATTCTCGATCCCCGGACAACAATAGCTGATTGCGCAATGCTTCTTCGGTTATTGGTAACATGTCTATCGTTCGATTAGATTTTTCGGTTTTTACTGGTCCATCCTTACCAGCAATTCTTGTACGTTGAATCCGAATTGTTTTTTTCTCAAAATTAATATCTTTCCATTTTAATGCAACTGCTTCTCCAGGTCGCAAACCATTTCCACACATTATCTTTATGAAATTTATCATGTAGCCACGAGCATGTCCAATTATACATTCTAATTCTCGTTGTGTAAAAGGATCAAGTGGCACGGTTTCATCATCTTCATTAAATTGTTGGACAGGCTTTGGACGATCTGTAAATCTAAGAGGATTTTCACTAATTTTTTTATTTTTATATGCACGTTCAAGTATTGTGAAGAATACGGACCTATATTTTAAGACTGAACTTGGTGAATAGTTTTCATATAAATTCAGTTTTTTGTTTTTTAGATATTGGGTTTTTAGCAATTGGTTTTGCCATATCTGTATTTCGTCAGGCAAAATTGATGTAATGATACGATTGCCAAAATATGGCTTTATATGGTTTATATAATGTCTTTCATTGCGATAGAATACATGATCCCTAACAGTCCCATCATATGCCAAAAAAAACATTTGAGCATATTCATCTAATGTTAAGTCTTTCGAAGATTTGTCTGTGACTTCAATGATATGTTGTCCTTCAAGTCCATAAACAATGTCTGGTATAGTTTCCTTCTTTACAATTTTCAAATTTTTTTCATCCGCGATGTAGTCGGTTGAACATCGTATTCTTTTTTTATCATAATAAAAATCAAGATGCCAGTGACCATCCCTCTCATTTATATTAAAATTGATATCTGCGTATTTATATTTAATTTTCTTAGGCATGAGTACCCTTTGAAATTTTAGATAATATTTTTGATGCGCTCGGATGAATTGTTTTCTCAGTAAAATTATTCGCTATTTTTTCTTTTTTTGAACCCATTTTTTTGAACTCTATGATAGCAGTAGGAACAAAATGAAGTTCTCCACAATCATCGAAGAAATATTCAACATCTCGACGAAATCGTCCATCTTTGACATAATTTTCGATGGTTTTAGTAGAAACCGATAGAAATTTTGCAACCTGTTTTTTAGTTGAAAGCGAATCCATAGCCATTTGAAAAATTTCTCGATGAATTCGAAGCTCTTCTCTGATCTCAATTAATATATTTTCCAGTTCATTAAACATATTGAACCTCTCCATTAGTATCAGTTATGTTGTTATTTAACTTATCTGAAAAATCACATAGCTCTTGGCTTGCTGTATTATTGGGGTGTTCTGAGTTATCTGACTTATCTAATGTTGTATTCAGTACCATTAATTCATAAACATCCTTATTGTTTTGTTCACGAATTTTTTTGGAAGTCCAATATCTTCCTTTGCCTACTTGAATAACCCTATTTGTAGAATCTTTAGAAAATCCCATATCTCCAACATATTTCATGATCTGTGAATATATCGGAGACTCATCTGCATTTTTAATGAAATTCTCGATTTCAATTCGTATGGCATCATCTTCCTCAGACTCCTTAGCCCAGAATAAATCCACGCATTCCAATGAGTGGCTGGAAGATTGATAGAAAAATGCTGACTCTTCAATTTTTCCAACCCGATTTTTTAACGGTTTGAGGATAAATGTTTTTCTAAACTCATTATATTTTAGAATAAACGCATTACTTGTATCCTCTTCAAATGCGCTGGAACCGGCATATTGCAATTCTTGAAAATCACGTTGGGGCTTATTTGTGTGATGCAGAAAAATGACAGTAGCTCCCTGCCGACGGAGTTCTTTTAAAACTGACATAAGCTCCGAAACATCTTTATTTTTGTCTCTGTCGCCCTTCCCCATAAAATTTTTAACTGAATCAAATACAATCATGAAATCCTTTAAATCTGATGATTTTAATAATTTTATGAGTTGCCACATTTCAGCTTTTGTGGCATTGGAATCATGAATATATCGAAATCTATTGCCATGCATTTGCTTTAGCTTAGGGATACCACGCTCATTCAACGTTGACCCCCCATTATCAGCGTCAATGTAAATGACATGCTTAATTGTTCCAGCTGTAAGTGCCATGTTGCAAGCTGCCAAAGTTATTAAACTTTTACCCTGCCCTGGTTTAGCAGCAATCATCAAAATTTCTGCCTTGACAATAACACCATTAAGGACATATTTAACCTCCATGTTTTCAATTTTTTCCAGATCGATATCTAACTTATCAAGTATATTTTCGAATTTTTTATCGTATGACCTATTATCAACTAATCGTAGCTGATCTTGAAGATTCAATATCTCTTTTTGAATCAGTTCAATTTCTTCAAAAGTTGTAAACTCATTTCTTGAAAGTTCTTCAAGATAGGTTATACGTGCTTTTATACTTTGGAGATATTTAACATTTTTCTCTATTTGCGTTATACTTCCCATTTGAACTTCTTACTTTCCCTAGTGAGTAGATTAAAAAACTAAAACGAGCTGTGAGTTGCCACTTGCTGCTCGTTCAACATTAATAGCTTTATTTGTATAGCCATTTAATATGTCTGATATATCAAACCCTAATTCAGTACACTTGCTCTTAAACCATTCTTCATCGAAATCCTCCTCTCGAAAATTATCTAGCCAAAATTGAAAAAGCCTTTTTGTTGTGTTTGATGGATCAATTTTTGCAATTTTATTCGCATCTTCACGCATAAGTTCGAGTTCCAGAAAAGAATCATCTGAATGAACAGAATCATCGAATATTATTTTTACAATAGCTGCATGTCGTGAATTTCTCGAATAATATTGATCCGACTTTTCAGAATGAAATCCACTTAAAAGTGTTTGAAGAAATTCTTTCGCATCGTTTGTATCAGCGGCAATTTGCATTTTACGAAGAGTTGTAAACCGAATCAAGCGTATATCACCGAGTCGATTTCCGGTGAGAAAAGCAGATAGTCGATCTCGAATGATTCCAATTGGTCGTTCTACGTCTTTTCCGAAAAATAATGCTTCTTCAATTTCGCCAGAAAATATCATGTGTAACCGGTTTTCGCTTTCCAACAATTCAATAACCCATCGATTGATTCCTACGATTAATATTTCTTCTATGATTTTATTTCGCATAAACTGTTTGACAGACACCATTAGCTACCCTTGATTTTAAGATGCTTGAAATGTATAATCAGTTAACATAAACAACATATATAAACTAAATAGTTATATATTAACGATTTAGTGTATTATCTACACTTTAAACTTAAATGGAGATTATTTTTACATGATTGATACCAATATTGTGGTAAAAAATTTGTTGGTTAATTTGAATTTAAAATCTGAAGCTGAGTTAGCGAATAAACTTGGCATGACAAAAAATGCATTTTCCATGTTAAAACAGAGGAACTCGATTGGAACTTTAATAGAGCGCTTATTGAAATTGGAAGAAATTGAAAAAATTTCATTTGACTATATTTTGACAGAAAACACAAACTCTAAAAACATTTTTTTATTGAGTAAAAAAATTTGCAATGTATTTAGTGAGGCTGAGATTAAAAGAGTTGAGATAGATTTACGAAACAATCTTGATGATCAAGAAAATTTGCAACAAATTTTGGAAAAATTCAAGACGTTAAAAGGTGTTGGTTTTGCTACGAAGCTTTCAGAAATGCTTCATGGACGAGGAGAACGAATGTCTGTTATTTTATATCAGTTTTTACAGCACATTACTGATAAAGTCTTGATACCTGTTGAGAAAGAATATGCAAAAAGAAACTTCATTAATGCTTTAAAGAGTTTTGAACAGCGTGGGCTTTATGGACTACTATTCACTGACCAAGACAAAAAAAATTTACTGAATTGGCTAGAACATGAATTAGATGATGATGACTATTATATGATATTATCCGATATAACTGGCATGGCAGAAAAACTCAAGCCACTCTTAAATATTTTTAACAGACCTATGGTCTGATTTAATATTTTTTTTGACATATTGCAAAAAAGCTGTATAACTAAATTTTGCATATTCAGGCAGATCTGCATTTACGATATTCCACGTACTTCTAATCGAAGCCCCCTTGCCTATTAAATCCTCGATTTGAATTTTAAAATAATCAATTTTACTTTTTTTTGCCATTTTTTCTCTCCTAAAGTTTGTACATTCCTATACGAAATTTTCAACTTTATTTCGATTTCTTCAAAATATAAATAAAAAAACTCCAAAAATTTCGTATAGCAATATACGAAACCAAGGAGAATAGAATGCAAACTATCATAAATCGTATCTTGAAACAGTCTGAAGAGATGCAAAAGGCATCTCTTCGATACTACACACGCTGTTCGCATGATGTAAAGGTTTTAATTATGACCAATAAAACCCCCATATTTCATCAGTTGAGGCAAAAAAATAGTGATGTTGATAAAGCTACTATTGAATATTGCGCCATGGTGATAGCGATACAAGATCAGCAAAATCAAGAAAAAATGCTTTCACATAAATCATTTGGGGACATGACACTCGAAGAAATTGAAAAACTTTCTGATTTGCAAGCTTCGAAATTTAAGTCAAAACAGAAAAAACGGGGAGAAAAAGGAAATTTTTTATTAGCTCACTGGGCAGAAGTCCGTAGATTACGCCTTGTAAAAGGATTTAGTTTCAGAGATATCGCTGACTACCTGACTCAGAGATATCGTGATTTTGAAGTGTCGAAATCAAAAGTCCAAAGCATGTGGACACAGCTAGAAAAAGAACAAAATAAGGAAGCAAATCATGGATGAAATAATATACCCAGTAGATAAAAAAGCAAAGCTTAATGTTACCCATGTGACTTTGAACACAAGGACTAAAATGAAACTATTGAGAGTTTTTGAAGTTGACCCACTCAATACTAAAAAACGCTATATTCGCAATTTCATCATCATGTTCGACAATGAAATCGTCAGTGATGTCTTAGCTGATATCAATCAGCTAAGAGAAGAGATTATGAGCTTTGACCAAGGCGATAAATTGAATCATTTTTTTCAAGTCGGACAGATAAATGAAAACAACAAAAAGCTCAAGAAATCATCTGCCAATATCGATACAGAAAACATTTCAGAGAATGATAAAAAAGTCATTAAAACGCTTACGTATCAACTTCAATCCGGTGAAATCATTCGCCTAAGCAAGTCAGAATGTCGCGGGATTATTCGCAGTTGGAATATGGCACTAGAAGGTTTCACCTTTTCAAGATTATCGGAGCATCCTCTTGAGCTATCTCTTTATTCTTTGAGTGATCTTCTTCATGAAAATGGATACATCTAATGGATACCGACACACTTGTTTTGATCATATTTATTTCAGTTATTATTGTAATGGCTGTGATCATTGGTTATTCAATTAGCATCTTCTTAGAAGTGCCAATTAAAAAGGATGAAGTATCTAAAAAATTAGACATAATTCGAGAGGAAGAAGTGATATCGATTCTTCCTCTATCACCCATATTTGCCATCTACAAGCCATCAATTTTTTCTAAAAAGTTGACACAAGATTTATATCGCAGTGTTGTGATTTATAACCGTTATTTTTTTAATGAAAAGTGGATGGAAACCTTTTGTGAAATATTATCTCTGCTTGAGCTGGCGGATGACGTTACAGTGATAAAAGAGAACGGAAAAGTCATACACGTAGTGAATGGAACACGAGGAATGCAAGGCGCTCAAACAGCTGAGCTTTATGAAGCCTATAACTTCTATGAACTATGCATAAAGTCTTTGAGTTTATACATAGATCACAATTCAGATAATGTGGAAAAAATTAATGAAAATGTCATTGCAATTTTGCTGTTGCATATCGATGATATTGTTCCGATTCACCATTGGAGTTCTGCTCAAGATAGTCATGCGAATCGACGCAATGAACTTGTAAAATATTTGACTCGAAAGTTGTCATCAGATCAACAAAACTACATCTTAGAACTCATCGAAGCACTTGATAATAAGTTAAAGACTGTTGCACATGTAAATGAAATATTGTCGTGTTACTTTGTAGCTAAATCACAACTTAAAACCGTTACCAAGCTTGTCATAGATAACGAACAGTTTGATGAATGGCCAATATATTTACCAACACAACGATTGATAAAAGAATATCTTACACTTGAACAAATTGAGAGATTATAAAAAAATGACAGTAAAATAAATTGTTTTGCTGTCCAGTATGTTGTCCAGTAAGTGGTTTTTTTGTTGATTTTTCAGATTTAACCTTGGCACTTACCAAACTCCGTATTTATAGGCTTCTAAGTATGAAAAACTACAAAAATAGAAACCGAGAAAAATCGCTAATAGCTCATAAAAAACTTCTATGTCAATAATGGACATTATTCATTTTATACTTTCTGTATTAAAACAATCAACATAACATGATATTTAATCGGTGGAGCTCAAAATCTACCTATAGGTGATTTTTGACCATCGTAACCAAAAGAGCCGAGATTGCGCTTTACTCGACACAATAAAGAAGATTGACTTAACAAAATTGCCGGCCTGCGGCTTAATCAGTGCAACATTTTTTTTAGGAGAATACCATCCGAGGCCCAGTACACCACCAATCGACTGAATTGTTAAAATCAATCTTTGTTGCAGGTGCAAAAAAGACAGAGCGCATTGATCCAAATCATCCGCATCATATGAAGATTTCTTCATACGGAACCGCTTCAACTTTTCGTGCCGTGTGGGAGAATTTTTTTCACTATTTGCGTGAGCATTGGAACATCAAAGATGCAGAAAAAATCACAGGAGAAATGATCGCGGCTTACATGGACTATAAGAGCGAATATCATGTCAGCAAACAGTATTTAGAGAAGATCAGTTCGGCACTTGGCAAATTAGAAATAGCACTCCAATGTTATACAAAAAACAAGTATGGCGAATCAAAATATTACGATTTTTCGATTCGACAATTCATACTTAATGAAGCTAGAAATTTGGATTTGGTAGCCAATAATTATCACAATCGCGCCTATGAAAATCCCGAATTTTTAATTGCATCATTGTCCGATCCTTTACATCGTATGGCCGCACAAATTCAGTACGAAGGTGGAGCTCGTTTGGAGGGTATTTCGCTTATAAAATTGGAACAACTTCATGGTATCAAATATGATACTATTACTAATTCAGATAAAGCCATTATTTTTACAAAAGAGAAAGGTGGTAAGGAAGATGATGTATTAATATCAATTGATATTTACGACCAACTCTTAGGCTACATTACTGCAAACAAACGCTTTAAAATTGATCGTCAAAAATATTCAACTGACATTCGTGAAACATGTATAAAATTAGGAATTCCAGCAGAAGGTTCGCATGGATTTCGATGGAACTTTGCAAAGCGTCGCATGATGGAATACGCTCGTGCCGGTTACACCTATGAGCAAAGTTTACAAGCTGTAAGCTGGGAGATGAAACATAGACGTGCGTCGATCAGTGAACATTACCTAGGGGGTTAATTTTTTTTATTGATTAGTTCACACGCTTGATCAAATTGTAGCAAACAAGAACGCTCTATTAATTGCTTGACTCTCTCAAAATTCTTTTCGACACCTTCACCTCGATAATACATTCCTGCTGCATAATAGCAACTCGGTCCATAGTTCTTATCACAAGCACGTTCAAATAATTGAACGGCTTTAGTGAGGTTTCTATCTACACCGTCTCCATCATAATAGCATCCCGCAAGCGCATCGCATGAAAGTGGTGAATTACCTCTTTCGCATGTTTTTGAAAGATAAGAAAAAGCATTTTTCATGTCTCCTTTCAAAAAGGCGGCAAATGACTCTGAATCACTAAGATCAGTAGCAGAAATATTGCAAATCAAAGTTCCTATTAGTAAAAAAAATTTCATCCTTTACATACTTTCATTCATCATTATTTGATAATTATTACATCCGTTTTTATTACCATATTCGCACCCTTTTTTTGAGTATTCTTTTGCTTTTTGAAGATCTTTTGAAACGCTTGTTCCATTGTAATATTCAAAGCCCAAATCAACACAAGCATCTGCTTTACGTTCTTTGCAAGCGCGTTCATAAAGTTCGACTGCTTTGAATTTGTTCTGAGGAACACCGTGTCCAAACATATAGGCTTGCCCCAATGGAAAACACCCTATTGAACGTTTCGTATCACAAGCTTTTGTAAAGTATTCGGCAGCTTTTTTCAAATCTTTAGGTACTCCAGTACCTTCAGAATAGAGTATTCCCAATGAATTGCACCCTGTTTCCTCTCCAGCTTTACAAGCTTTCGTATATAGCTGAATGCTTTTGCTGACATCTGCTTCAACTCCTTGTCCGATCAAATATAGATTCCCAAGAAATGAACATGATATGGATACACCTAATTTACATTCTTTATTGAGTGCATCTTTGGCATTGAAATAATCTCCTTGCATGTAAGCAGCCAAACCATTAACCTCTGCAAATACTGGTGAGCTTACGATAATTGATACTACTAAATATTTCAAATTCTTTACTAAAAACATCGCTTTAAGCCTCTCTTTTTTCTTTTTACATAGCTATTACTATTTGTGCGAAGGAGTATAACATAAGTACACTCCAAATAGTAATAACTAATTATTTGGAGCCGCATTGAGAACATTGGATGATTTGAGTCAGGACGATATTGACGAGCTCTACCGACGCATCGGACGAAACGTCAAAGCGCTTCGTGAGCTCAATGGACTCACTCAGCTTGATCTTGCGTTCGCGATGAATCTCAAATCCCCCGGTCTAATCTCTCAGAGTGAGCTGTATTTGAATACGCAGCACTTCAACATAAAGCACCTCTATCAAATAGCCCACATTCTCGAATGCGACATCACCGATTTTTTTAAGGTCGATTGATTCTAAACTCAAGCGATAGTACGCTGAAAGTGAGACCTCTTTGGGGTGGAGTGTTTTTTTCGCTCCCCCTGATAATAATCCGACCATTCACTGCTTTTATGATCATTGCACGCTGTGAGCATCAGCAATACTTGCTCATCATCAGTGTTGGTCGTGTTGGTAAAGATATAGCTATGTCCTAGATAGAGATAGCGTACACATCCGTTCTCCAGTTCAAAAGACTTACCTCCGCGAACTATTGATTCGGCGTAGCGCACCGCCGTGGGTTTGGATTTAATGCCGAACCGTTTTTTGAGACGCTTGAGGGCATGATGGGTGAGGACAATAGTCATCTTATCCTCCGTAGGTGTTCATTACCAATGCATAAAGGGCACCGGAACCAAATACAATCACATCGATCAAGAGCAACACTCCAGCAATACGTTTGGCTTTAGTCATCATGACCATACCCTCCGAAACTACTTCCATGGCCGCTAAAACCATGACTGCTGCCACAGTAGTGCAGATCAACACCATAAGGGTTACCGCAGACATCGACACACCCCATCATCGGTAAGCTGGTTGCAGGATTAATCTCCGTTTCTTGGTAATCCTGGTGAGATCCAAACGAATTCTCGTTGGGGGTGAAGAGATCGAAATCGTTGATAAAGTTCCCGCTGCCCTGCTTCCACGTCTTTGTAGTAGATAATGACGCTTTGTAGCTTAGGAACATGCGAATAAACAGATAGACTAGTACGATCAATACTAATACTTTTAACATCGTCTTTCCTTTGTCGTTTCATTGTTGTGTAAATCTTTCGTTATAGTGCCAGAGCGATTAAAACCGCTCCAGTAGACTTCTCACCCAAGGAGTATCTCTATGCGTGAGGATATGAGATAGCAGTGCTCCCAGCACTACACCGACTATACTTTGCAGATAGTCGGTGAGTGTTTGGGCGTGCCATGCTAATAAAAATACGGGGAGGTAGAATCCTCCCCAGATAATGAACCGTTTTATAGGTTCTCTTTGGGGGTTGCTTGATATCCTCTCAAGAGGATACGGATGATTCTGCTCACAAGCGCCACAGCGATAAGTACTATGGCTACAACTAATTCAATATACGATTGCATCGCCGAAGGGGGTGACGTCACTAACGCTCCTACAACACCGCTCAGTACCACCGCGATAAAGAGGATCAGTTTATATGGAGGTTTCGTAGCTTTAACGCCTGTTTTTAACAGCGCATCGATGTGCTTATCCATTTGAACCATCGAATACTCCACCGCTACGATCGTATAGATCATGATAAGCGGAATACTTTTATGGGCGGTATCGTTCATACTCCACACCATGATGGCGGTTCCGACACTGAGCAGGATAAAGAGAACAAGAAGCCATCGGTTTTTCGTATGGGTATAGAGCATAATACCTCCCAGTACCACCATACACAGCTCAACTACTAAGACAATTCCATTTTCCAAACTCATGATCGTTCCCCTTTCTCAAGGAGTTCAAGTTTGAGCTTTAACTCTTCAATCTGAAGAGTTTTTAGGCGCTGATGCTCTATAAGGATAATAACGCTGTCCAGTTCCGCTTCACGCAGGTGTTCACTCACTTCCCCTTTGAGCTTGGCGTAGTGCGGAGCATTCCAAACGCTATCTTGACCTCCGAAAATAATCTGTTCCATTTCATCGCCTCGGGTGTGAAATGCAATACGATCATCGATAAGATCACATATCTCTTGGTGTGATAGACATGCTTTGTTTGATTTAAAAAGACATTTTAGAAATTCCATTATTATTCTCCAAAAATTATAGATAGTGGTGCAGTAAATGCACCATTACCAATCAAGTGATTTTTCATGCCATATGAAAGATTGGGCCATTTTTTTCAGGATACGACAGTAACAAACATCTGATCAAGATCTTTGACTGTAAGGTGAAAAGAGTGCGTTTGTCTTACACGGCTCTTTTCCAATAGTGAGAATAATCTCGGTCGCGACTGGGAAAATTTTAGCAGTGAATCGGGGGAAATTCAAGAGGGTTTTATTTGCGTTGAAATTTGAAACTTATTCTAAAAGTCATTATTACTGTTATCTAAATTTAGAAATAATACCTATACTGAGGTATATTTTCCAAGAGACAAAGATCCTTCAACAGTATGAATTATTCATTAATAATTTCCAAATAATACTCACAAGCTTCTGAGGGAATAAATTCTACTTTAATTTGATCTCCCACTTTCAAATCACTGATATTTTTTTCGATTTTAGGATAAACACTTGTTAAATTGTATTTCAATGCAGGTAATTGAACATTTTTACCAAAAATTCTTATAGAGCTTACTAATTTTTGTTCCATAGAAATAGGTACGGGATCCAAACAATTACACCATTGTTTGATATTATGAATATTTTCTTCACAAATAATTCCCATTACAGCAGAAGCTTTGTCCCGATTTGTTAAAGTAACTCTTATATTAGACAGAGCCATATAAAATTGCTCCAATATTTCAAATTCATAATGAGTATATTGTATTTCTTCAAAGATAAAATTTATTCCCAATGATTCAGATAGTTTTCTAATTATCAATATATATCTGAGAGGAATAAACAATTCATGCAATTCATTATTATCTATCAATTGATCCTGACAAATCTCTAATATTTTATTTCCATTGACTTCAAAAACTCCATTCATAGCCCAATGATTTTTAATGCACTCTATAAAATCATAAATTTTAGTGAAATACGGCAGAGATAAGATATCTAATCCTAGCCATTTAGTAAAATTGATCCTTAATGTAAAAGAGGATACTTCACGTTTTTCTAATTTATCTTTTGTAAAGGAAAAATTCACCAATTCTCCACAGGATGTCCCTTCGAATAAAAAAGCTTTATCTCCTTGAAAAAGTTCTCCATGAAAATCATCAAGAATAAAAATAGGTTCACTACTTTTAGATAGCCAAATTTTCATAATAGACTTAATACTTTCAGACACAAATGAGAGCGTAGCTGGTTTAAATGTATGTTGATCTTGTAAAAACTCAAAAATTGGTGATCCACTAAGATGAAAATTTTCAACTGGAATACTGATCGGCTTACCATAATTTGTCATATCAGAAAAAAAATCGCTAGAATTATTATTTTTATCAAGAGTAAAATTTAAATGAATATCTATCGGATCATCAGAATTAGCAAGAAAAGTATATTTTGTAGATTGATTAACATATTCGACGTTAACGTGAAATCTAGGATCTACCTTTTGTAGGATATTTGCAGTTGCAATAGATGTATTTTTCAACATATCCGGTACAAATATATGTGACATTCCAGACATGGCAGCAGTCAATGTATTAATTGCATCGAATTTGCCAGGCAACTTATTGCCCATCTCTTCAGAAGCTAACTGTTCAGCTTTTTGCTTCCATTCAAGCAGTACATCAACTGGGAATGCACAAGGATCTTTGTCAATTTTAACCGAACAGCTCGAACAAAGCCAAATAGCGTTTTCAATTGATTTCCTTTGTTCAGTAGTCATGGATGGATCAAATCGTGGTCCACCGGCAGAAGCTGCGCAAATATGTGCAGCCACTCCAATACTATACGCTTTAAATTTTTCTTGAGTTGGACCAACCGTAACAACCCTACAATCTGGATTGGAACATCTATAAGCTACTCTTTTTCTAAGAATATCAATAGTTGGCTTTTTAAAATCATCACGATTATTCTTCATTTATACCCTATCTATATTTAAGTCAATTATCTTGATTAACATTGTGAATAATCATCGGCCAACAAATTAATCTCAAATAAAGCCACCAAAAATAAATTACGTCATTAGAAAAAAATTCATTCGTATGCATTAATCCATGCGCAACTTTATTACGTAGATTAGGTCCAAAACGGTTTATCAATAATGCTCGTAATTCAAATGCAAGATCATCCCCGAATATTTCGTCGATTAGTGGATTATCCAATGTTGTATTTAGACTGCGATTATCTTGTAAATTGTTTTCCAAGCCAGAAACAATTTCACCATTTTGCTTAAGAACATATCGAATGGCTTCTTCAAACTGAGGTACTAAAATATTGGTAGCTTCAATCCATTCTCCATAAAATCCGGCTAAAAGACCTTTTGCAACAATATGTTCTCTTCCAGACGGTACCAGTAAGTTGTTTTGAACAATAGACGATAAGAAATGTAAAGTAATATTGTGCTCAAGTAATATTTGAGATCTAGCAGGTTCAATTTCCCCATTCACTGCAATTAATCGTTCAAATTGTGAATGATCAACCATATTTGCATACAATGCATCATTACGTTCCTTCTCAGAAGCAGTTAGCATACTTGGAAAAACAGCAACAACCTTTCCTTCATAATCAACTATATGCTTTGAAACTATAAATTGAAACGGTACTGTTTTAACAAGATCTTCAACTTTGTTTTTTAATTCTTCAACAGATTGTGGTGCGGTCAAGAGGCAAAATTCTTGCAATACTTCTTGCAAAGTTTTACCTTTTACACGATTAATTGAATACTCAATCAATGGTGTTAATTCAATATCCGTTGAGATACGCCCCATTTCATCAGAAATTCTGGTTTGTACTTCAAGCATTAGAGTATGTAACTCTTTGGTTCTTGATTGTAATCCACCTATTCGTCTAAATGCTTCGATTCCTTGTTGAAGAAAGTTTGCCTTTACCATTGCACTATTAGTAGCATTAGCCATAAGAACATAGCACTCAGCCGCTAAAATTTTTGCTTCTTTTGCCTGTTCTTCCAATTTAGCAATTTCATACCACTTCGCACTACATTCCCAATAGTCATTTGCCCCAATATATTCACAAGTATCTTGTATTAAAATAGCCATTTTTTTTGCAACTTCTGCATACTTTTCAGGGAAATCCACTCTAATGATCTGTAACAGTTCAAGTACTCGAATGGATAAATATTGTCTTTGTTGATATTCTTCAGAAATTAATAATTCATCCATGTATTGATATATCATTTTCAATTCATCATACGCGCTTTTACCTAAACTTTTTGCTAACCTAAGCGCACGTTCAAGCCGTTCATACCCATACACCCAATCATCTGGTGAAATTTGGTTTTTCGCAGATTCAAATAACCAATGGATAGCTTTTTTAGCCATTGAATGATCTTTATTTCTGATCCATAATACATCGGCTATACGAGCCTTTAAATCTATATCAAAACAATCAATTTTTTCTTTTAAAACATTGAGTTGTTCGTCACTCAAATCATCTGGTATAGCAGTTCGTGATCCATCCATAATCATCATCGCTCCGTAAGGTTCATATGTATTCTCAGCACGTAAATGAAAGGAAGAAATTTGCATTAATGTTGAAAATGCACGAACGATTGATAGATTATCTTCATGCGATTTAATGGCATTAGAAAGAGGGGTGAGATATTTTTCACAATTTTTATTGGAGAAAGGTAAAATAATTTCTTTCCACTCATTGGAATCAAAATCGCTAATATACAGTTCACTAACCATTTTATATCCTTTAAAAATTAATAACTCAGTTCAATCTTCAACATGCTCAAATTCCCATCTAGCCACATCTTCACCGGATTGTTTATAGGAATCAATTTAGCATACGATTTACCGGCATTTTGAACGATGAAGATCGAATACTTATCACCCTCCCCTTTGTCGAAGAGGAATTTAGCGAATTCCCATTGGGTTTTGGAAATTTCGATTTCACTGGTATTGGAAGCGCGTCCTTTAACTTCGATGTAGCGAAGTTCCTTCTCCTCTTTCATCAGCACGAAATCGTATCCCCAACCAATGTTCTTTTCATCATTCAGCCAGCGGACATGATACCCTTTATCTGCATTCTGCTCACAAAAATCTTGCAAATAGCGATAAACATACCGTTCACTCCACTCTCCTATATGTTTTCGAATTGCTTTAGGGACGAAAGGTCTATATTGCTCTTCTTCCTCTTCCTCAAAAAAATTCTGTGGCGTTTGGTTGCGTAGGTCTCTTGCTTTTTTTGGTTTAAATTCGGGGTGCTCGATTTGTGTTTCCATATCCGGGTCGGCTTCGCTCACCCATTTGCCAATATTTGGTGACGCAGGATTCCAAAGAATGAGTTCTTCCTCTTCGATCGCTTGCTGGTTTAGTTTTTGAAAAGCCTCAAATGCTTCTGCTTCATCGGGGGTTATAATTTTATATCCCTGTTTTTCGAGTTCTTCAATCGCATCAGTTTTAAATGACAGAAGTGCCAATGATTCTTTTATATCAACACTGAGAGAATCGTATCCATACCCTTCCATCAATGCATCCGGTTTGAGTTCGGTAGGTTTATATGCATCTCCATTATGATCATACAACCATGTAGTCTGCTTCAACAGAATACATATTTTTGAGTCAAAATCTTTTTCATGATTATTGGCCGGACTTTGCCATCGGTAGTATCCTCGTAGGACATTTCTCTTTTCATCCAAATAAGTAATTAAAAAATTCCAAATGATTAGGCTGAGTTCTTTATCAATCGGTGTCGATAATAGATGTTCAAGCCCTTCCCAACTAAAGTCATCCCCTCCCCTATCAACTACCAAAGCTGTATGACGTAGACGCTCTTTATGGGCCGAATCTATGTGAAGTGGAATAGTCCGAACTTCTGGGCGCGTTCTAAATGGTAACGACAAACCTAATTTAGTTGTATTTAAATATTTCCAGAGCATCTTATCCATCACTGGTACTTTTGTATTATTTGTAAACCACTGCGTTAACTGCTCCGTAGGTATATATACATCACAAGGAATACTCATTTTTTTGTCTATATTGCTCACAAGAATACATTCCGTGTCTTTAATTAAATTAATCAGTCGATTTTGATCGACCAAATTTGCCTGATCATACATCTGTGACAAAGTTAAAATACCTTGAAGATAGCTCTCCATAGAATAAGTATCTTCTGGAATAATAATGAATTCTGGAAGGATATACTCTTTGATCTCGTCAATAATATCGGGAGTCTTAACCCCGATGGAGCTCAAAAAGCTTTTAGCGCCCGTCGATACAGTGGTATCAGGGTGCAAGCACTGAAAACGAGTAGACATTCCCGGATGGGTATAGACCTGAATATCCCCTCTTTCAGATTTAAAAGGGATTTGGCTTCCATCTTCGAGACGTGCCAACGGTCGATTTAATAGATAAAGATTGACGTAGTGTTTGGCTTTATCAAATTCACCGTATAACATTCCCATCCATTCATTGCTCTGAGCAACCAAAAATTCTTCAGTAATACTATGAAGGATATCGTTTAATTTGTACTCCATGACATTCAAATAGCTGTTCAAAAAACGTTTGAGTACGAGATGTATCGGCTTATAGAAGCCTTCATCTATCCATGCTGTTTTATCAAATAGGGTATGGATTTGTGCATCATAGAAAAAGGTATGATCGAGTTCACCGTTCAAGGAAAAAAGCGTTGAGGGCAATGCGTATCTGCCCTCTCGTGTTGGAATCAACGGATGTGTTTTAAAGAGAAAAACAGATGCTTCAAACAATTTTTGAGAAAGTTCGCCGGTTTGAGAAGAGAGAGGGAAAAGCCCCATGGTCTCGACATCCAATACTTTCCGTTCCGCCATGTCCTTCAAAACGCTCTTATAAAGTTCAACAATGTTGTCGGTGATGATCTGGTTCTGAGAATCGGAGAAGTTTATTGTTTCACGGTTTGGAGTCGTCTTATATGGGGCATGAACGAGAAACTGCAAGTTGGTAGGCACCACGGTCGGGAAAAAGACATAGAGCGGATTGGTTCCAATAGAGACATATCGATCATCTGCATTTAAAGCAAATGCGATTTTACACTCCAGCAGTTTGTTTTCAATCGTGAAGCCTCTGCGGTAGAGTTCGAAACGCTCTATTTTGTTATGAGTCTCTAGTCTGATTAGGGAGCGCGTTTCAGATTTTCCCTCGGTTACTTTTTCAACGTACCCCGTTTCATCCCCTATTGTCCATTCGATACGACACAGGTTACTGAGAAACAAGAGTTCGTCTTTGCCGATGGAGCGAAGACGTTTAGCAATGGAATCATAAAGTGTTTTCACATCGATCTCTGCTCTATCAAACGGCAGAACAACGCTTGTGCGTTCATCGCTTTGGTTTTCCAGCGGATCGATCGTTTCGGGGATGATATAGTCACTGATCTTGAAATTGTAAGTACCGCTGTAAATATGGGGCGTATCGGTTATAGAGAATACCGATTTAAAACCGGCTCCGAATTTTCCTATCTTGTTAGGCTCATTCGATTTGGTTGAGCTTCCAATCGTGGTAATCGACTCAACATCCGAAAAACTGAAAGCTCTGCCGTTATGCGACGTCTCCAGTCTATTTGGGTGAAGTTCGAATGATACCGATGTCGCTTCGGCATCCTGAGCGTTTTGCAGAAGTTCGTAGAGGAAGTGTGTGCTGTCTGAATAGAGGTTTGCGATGATTCGATGAGAGTTATCGCTATTTAACTTACATGATTCTACGTGGCTGAGCCGTTTTCGCGTTAATGGTTCTATATCCGTTTCGGTAAAATCAAAAAGCATTCAAACCTCCATTACCCTCTAAAACTTATTAAATATCATTCACTATCTTATTCTTGTAATCACTTCGTCCAACCATAGCAAATAAATTATCCGTTACCTTGGCCCACACATCCCCCACACGTCTTTTTTCGATCGAATCGGAGCTTTCCATGATATGTTCCCCTTTGTACTCGATGGCAAATATCCGCCCGTCTTTGAGCTTAACGACAAAATCCGGATAGAATCGGTCAGTGGATGTTTGTAGCCAAAAAGCAAGTTGCGGCTGCATCTCTATATTTCGAACCCACATATCCACTTCATCTAGAGAATCAATGAATAAAGCACATTCAAGCTCTTCATTATTCATTTCATGCACTTTTTTATAAAAATGCTTTTTAAAATTCAAGCTGTTTTTATCAGGTTTGCAAGGGTAACGTTCACTGTCAAACCTAAACGCATGTCCAATCGCAAGCTCATCACCTTCTAGTAAATCTTGAAATGCGTGTTGTCGTGCATGTCCTAATCCGCTTTCAAGCATGTGTTTGACGGTATCCGCAAAATCGTACAGATTTGCACGTATAGCGATGGGATCGATATGTCGGGCATGAATACAGTGATGAACGGCATGAGCAACAAAAAAGACAAGTTTGGCTTGATCGATCATCGTTAGATTACGACGGTCCAATTTAGTTAAAACAGCATTGACTACGGCTCTCTCATCAGGAGTTGCAGCCTGTCCGCTAAGGCTCAGTAAATCATCTCTGATACTCCCTAGAGTTTGTGTAACCAATTTCTTCCCATCGATATCGACTTCCAGCTTCATACCGTGCGCATGGACGCTAAAGACTTTCTCATCAAACTCAGCCAATCGAATCATTTCCGCTTCATTTAGCATCGATCTCTCAACCAAAATTTCACTATCAAAATCCCACAGTTCCCCTTGCTCTTTTACTGCAAGTGTAGGCACTTCAAAATATTGAGCAAAACGTGCTTCACTCTCTTGCATTACTCGCTGTTCAACGGCTTTCGCTAATGATTCACCACCCTCTTTGCGAGCGGAAGCAATGACTTCAATTTTCTTTTCTACTGTAATTTCATTAGGATTAAAATGACTTTGGATCGGAGCAAAACAACGCTCTAAATAATCATCTGCTTCTTTTGTTTCAACTGAAGGCACTGTATCCGATACATACTCTTCGGCTAGTGTAGGGCGAAGAATGACAACTTTTTCCGCTTCTTGTTCCTCGAACCCGCATTCAATCAAATTGTCTTTGAGAGCTTTGATAACTTCAGAAGTTCGTAATGAAGTAACAATCGCATAAGATTTTGCCAATGCCGGTTGAGATTTTGGTTTAGCATACGGCATCCGCAATACGCGACCCAAAAATTGTTCTACTGCTGTACCGCCTGCGATATTAGCAACAGAACAAAATACGGATGCATAAGGGGCATTCCACCCCTCTTTCAATGCAGCAACGGTAATGACATAACGAATCGGGCATCGTTGACTCATAATATCGATACCGTCGAGATCTTTTCTCTTTCCAGTATGTACGGCTATCTGTTCAGCCGGTATTGCAAAATTCTCTCTTAAAAACGCTTCCAAGACATCGACGGTAACAGAATCATTCTTCCCTTCTGGTTCAGCCTTGAAAAGGATTAATGGACGAATGTATTGCCCGGTTGTTGATAATTCAACGACGGAGAGATCTTCAAGCTCCTGACGTTTCTCAATAGCTGCTTTGACGACGATTTCCCACTTATCGATCACTTGAACTTCCAGAGGAAGCTTGATCATGTTTTCTGCTTTGAGTTCAGAAGCGGAGACACTAATGAGGATATTGCTGGCAACTTTCTCACCACGTGTTTGCATTTGCGGAGTTGCGGTAAATTCAAGTATGCACGAAGGTTCTATTTCCAATAACCGAGAAATAGCCAAATCATTACGAGCGCTGTGTGCTTCATCGGCTATGATGATAGGATGCGCTTTAGCTAAAACATCACGTAAACTCAATTTATCGCCCAACGCATGTTTGAGATGCACATACTGACCGTTTAATCCGAAGAAGCGACGCCCCTCTTCTTTATCGACACGAAACGTTGCAAAAGTCGCAACGATGACAACAAAATCACTGATTAAATCAAACGCGTTCGAATAGGCATCATCAATCGAAAGTATCTTGACGGTTTTGGATGTTGCAGCATTAATCGCTTGTCGCTCTGCACTACTGTGGTTACGGAGTTCTCGTAATGTCTGATCCACAATTGCTTTGGTCGGAGCCAGCCAAAAGACTACGGCACTATCACTTCGCAATAACTCACGCATTGCCAATGAAACACTGTGTGCCGCGATAAGTGTTTTTCCACCACCAGTAGGAACACGAACACAAAGATAAGGGCGAAGATAATCCCCTGCTTCAGAGCTGACAAGGGTATAGGCGGTTCTACTGAGGCCCAATGCTTCTTGAGTACGTTCCAATGACGCTTTGGGATTTTCATCGCTTCGAAACTCGACAAAATAACGTTGTAATGCATTAAGAGCGTTTTCTTGATAGGTTTTAAGCGTCATTTATCGATCCTTGATTTCAAAAGGGAGTTGGCGAAATGTAATTCCTGCATCTTTAAGTTTTTGAGGGTCAATGGTACATGATGCAGCATATACGATTCGAGATTTGTTAGTATCTTTGAGGATTTGAGCAAGCTTTTTACGCTCAAACGTATCGAAGAAAAGATAGAGCCCACTTTCATTAAATGAACCGATATAAGGCAATGTTGCTTTGGTTTCGAGAGGTACGCCGTATTCACTAAAAAAGAGATGTTTGGCGAGTGCTTCAGCGGAAACTTCAGGGTTTAATGCTCCATTTTCATCTTTGATAGGTTCTCCAAGTTCACAGTAACGAAATCCGCCACCTGTTGCTTTTACCGTTCCGTACCCTTCAATTACTCTTTTAACTCGTTCAGCAGTTATCTCCCGCGCATAGTCTTCCATTTCAACTAAAACAAACTTTCTACTTCCACCATCTTCTGCATTTTGCATTAATACAGCGTGTGCAGTTGTACCAGAGCCTGCAAAACTATCAAGAACAATATCGCCAGGATTAGTGGCAATTTCAAGAATTCGACGAATTAAGCGAGTCGGTTTAGGTGTATCAAAAGGTGTTTCGTGTTGCAAAATAGCATTAATTTCTTTTTTTGCCTCTTGATTATGACTTGCATCTGTATTTGTCCACCATGTCCATGAACTAATACCTTTAGTTTCAGAAAGATAAGTTTTTACACGGGGTCTACTTTTCCCATCTTTTCCAAACCACATTCGATTATCAGCCAATAAGTTTTGAAAAACAGATTCAATGTTTGCCCAACAACGTCCTAGTGGAGGTTCATATTCTGCCCCACCTGGAGTTCTCAATTTATACATTTGATTTGGTCGAAATCCTTGTGCAGTAAAATCTGTTGACGTCCACAG
>JAUYSQ010000088.1 GCA_030696285.1 Sulfuricurvum sp.
AAGATGAAAAATTCCACGACACCCGTTACAGCAAAAACGATACTCCCCGTCATGAATCATCACTGAATCGCTAAATTCCAAATGGCAATGGTCGCATTTCACTTTAGACATATTCAAACTTCCCGCACTCTCGATTTTTTCGTACATAATTGTATTGACCGCAAATCCCCTGCATCACACTATACACACCACTGCACGATCTCTGTGCAAATCCTATCGCCATTGCACGATTGGCTGTCGCTTCGATGGGGTCACTAGAAAAAGGGATCAGTGCCCCGGTAAAGACAACGGTTTTTTGCAATGCTAATCGCGCAATAGCCTCAGCACTCAAATCCATCGTGTCGGTACCGTGAACGACGATGATAACTTTCTCATCGGTCTTGGCTATCGTATCCGCCAACAAGGAGCGATCTGCCTCATCCATTTCCAAAGAGTCTTTATAGATACTTCCCTGAACATCAATCTCTATCACCAACGATTTAAGTATGGTTTCAACTGCATCGTTATCACGGGGGACAAAAAGTTCTCCCGTAAGAGGGTTGTAACGTTTGTTAAAAGTACCGCCGGTATTAAGGATAAGCATTAGAGAATTTCTTGCAGTGAATGAATAATACGATTGGCGCGTGAGTGGATTGCATCCGTGGATAAAAGAATATTCATCCCCACTTCTGCACGAAGTGCTGCCTCGATATCCCGCTCATTATCGCCGATCATAACCGAGCTGGCCATATCCAAATTATGCTCTCTTTGCGCACTCAAAAACATCCCAGATTCGGGTTTTCGACACTCACATACTCCATCGATACTCTCGTGATGCGGACAGTGATAAATATGAGTGATGGTGATTCCGAGAGTCTTAAAATGCTCTACCATCCATTCACTTAGAATGGCAAAATCTTCTTCACTGTAATACCCGCGTGATATTCCCGACTGATTGGTGACGATGATAATGAGATAGCCGCTCTCTTGATACGCACGGCATACTTCGACTATCCCCTCAACGAGTTCAAACTCCTCGATTTTATGGAGATAATTTTTCTCAATATTGACGACACCGTCACGGTCGAGGAAAAGGGCTTTATTCATTATTTTTTGAACGCCGACTGGGCAAAGCCCAGCTCAGCTACGCTTGCCGCTATGGCACTGAAGATTGCCTCTAAAGAGGCAGAAGCATGATAAAGTTTTATCATGCCACCCCGCCCCCAAATAGTTCTTTTTCGATAATGTCACAGAGGATATGCCCGATCAGGATATGAGACTCTTGGATACGCGGTGTTGCATTTGAGGGAATAATGATTGCAAAATCCGCCATTTGTGCCATTTTGCCACCGTCGCGTCCAACGAGTGCTACCGTAACGACGCCTCTTTCTTTTGCCGATTCAAACGCATTGATAATGTTTTGAGAGTTACCTGAAGTGGAAATACCGATAAACAAATCTCCCTCTTGTCCCATCCCTTCCAACTGACGGGAAAACACTTTATCATAGCCGTAATCATTTCCGATAGCCGTGAGATTAGACGTGTCCGTTGTCAATGCAAGCGAAGGGATAGAAGGACGATCAAACCCATAACGCCC
>JAUYSQ010000098.1 GCA_030696285.1 Sulfuricurvum sp.
GTGACTAAACCGAGTACCCAGAGGATAATGAGTATGAATGCAATGGTTTCCAGCATGTTATCCCTTTTTTTATAGATTGGTGTATCGAAATTTTATTTGAAATCATCATACATCCATATAACTTTATATGTTATAAAGGAAAGTTTATAGTTGAATGGACTTTTTATTATTTTCATCCTCAATAATGAATTGACAAAAAAACTTTACGATTGTTTCCCTAATTGGCTCTATAATACAATAGTTAATTATTTAGAGGAGAGGTCATGTTAAAAGAATTGTTTTACACTGGAATGGGTGGCGCGTTATTGATTAAAGAGCGTGTTGAAGAAGAACTCAAAAAGCTCGAAGAAAAAGGAAAAATCAACACGACAGATACCAAAAGTTTTTTGGAGAGCCTCAAAACCAAAGGCGAAAATGAAGAAGCCAGGCTTAAAGAGGAGCTAAAAACCGCGATCAAAGAGGTGATTGAAGAACTGGGACTTGCGACCAAAAAGGATATCGAAGCGCTAAAATCGTGAATTCTCTTTATTCACCGTATCGGTTGTGGAGTGTCTTTCGGCTATTGCTGTCGTTTTACCTTCTCATTAAAAAAAAAGGACGATTCTTAGGAGTACGTCCCTTCGCCCCTGAGACACTTGCGCGTACCATTACCGAATTGGGGGCAAGTTTTATAAAACTCGCCCAAGTCCTTGCGACTCGTAACGATTTTTTCGATGCACACTATTTAACTGCGCTCAAAACCCTTCATGACGATCTTCCTCCCATGTCAAAAAATGAGTACGAGAAGGTGATGCACCGAGCTTTTGCGACACTTCCTTTTATCCGTTTTAATCCCTCACCCATAGCCTCTGCATCGATCGGTCAGGTACATGAAGCGTGGCTGGATGAGAATACCAAAGTCGCTGTGAAACTCCGACGTGAGGGGATAGAGAAGCGTGTCCGTGCTGATATACGGATTGTGTCGTTCTTTAACCGCATTTTCAGACCGCTTTTTTCCCATACGACCCGTCATTCGGTTGAGTCGGTTATTTCTGAATTTTCAGTGATGATTGTCCAAGAGTGCAGTATGAACCAAGAGCGTGCCAATTTGGAGAAGTTTTCACACATATATG
>JAUYSQ010000099.1 GCA_030696285.1 Sulfuricurvum sp.
GATATTCAACCTGACGATGAAGTAATCATGCCCAGTTACACTTTTGTCTCTACGGCCAATGCTTTTGTGTTACGTGGAGCTAAAATCGTCTTTGTTGATATACGACCTGATACAATGAATATTAACGAGACTCTGATCGAACAAGCCATTACCTCAAAGACTAAAGCAATTGTTCCTGTTCATTATGCAGGGGTGGCCTGTGAGATGGATGCAATTATGGATATTGCTGGACGACATAATGTATTTGTCATTGAGGATGCCGCACAAGGGATGATGAGTACCTACAAAGGGCAACTTCTTGGAACAATTGGACACTTAGGAACCTATAGTTTTCACGAAACCAAAAACTACACCAGTGCTGGAGAGGGTGGACTATTGATCATCAATGATGGAAAGTTTGTTCAAAGAGCAGAAATCATCCGTGAAAAGGGGACCAATCGAAGCCAGTTCTTCCGTGGCATGGTCGATAAATACAGTTGGGTGGACATTGGAAGCAGCTATTTACCTAATGATGTGAGCGCCGCATATCTTTGGGGGCAACTTGAAATTGCCGATGAAATAACTCAAGAGAGATTAAAAAGTTGGCATAAATATTACCTTGGATTAAAAGAATTGGAGGATAAAGGCTGGATAGAACTTCAAAAAAATTCTGAGAGTTGTCTGCATAATGCACATATGTTTTACATCAAAGTCAAAAATATCGAAGAGAGAACAGCACTTTTAGAACACTTGAAGAAAAAAGACCTAAATGCTGTTTTTCATTATGTACCACTTCACTCGGCTCCTGCTGGATTGATATTTGGAAGATTTGATGGAGTAGATAAATTTACTACAAAAGAAAGTGAAAGACTAATACGATTACCGATGTATTATGGATTGTCCAGCAGAGATATCAGAGAAGTATGTCAAGCAGTTCATGATTTCTTTTATGTTATACGTGAAAGTTAGATATAACAATATTGAAGTGACTTATTTTACATTTTAAATGATCGTTCGTTAAAAAAATTAATAAATTGGAGAGTAGTTTTCATGTACCTATTTACCAGCGAAGTCGTCAGTCCAGGTCATCCCGATAAATGCGCGGACATTATTGCTGACAGTATCGTCGATCGTCTCATCATCGGTGATTCAAAAAGCCGTGTTGCGAGTGAAGTATTTGTGGCAGGTCGACATGTCATTATCGGCGGGGAAGTGACGTCTGCTACAGATTTAAACATTGACGGATATAAGCAAATCGTTATCGATGCACTTAAAAAGATTGGCTATAACGGAAATCCTAATTTTACACGAGCCGAATGTCTTCATCCCGATGATGTAGAGGTACAGGTACTTCTTAACCGTCAAAGCCAGGACATCAATCAGGGAGTAGATCAGAATAATGGTGAGACGGGTGCTGGAGATCAGGGGATCAGGTTTGGTTATGCAGATAGCGAAACGGCTAACTATATGCCAAGCGCTATTACCTATGCGCGGATGCTGATGGAGAAAGTGTATCACTATGCTCTTGCTCATCCTCATAAACTGGGTATCGATATCAAAACGCAAGTCACTATGGACTATGGAATTAAAGACAACTTTGAAAACTGTAAACCGCAACATATCCATACCATTGTTGTCTCTGCTCCATGTGTCAATACGATGAATATCGAGCAAGTACGTGAACTGATCCTAGAGCTTATCCTCGATACCGGATTGCCAATAAATCTTTTTGATCCAAAAAGCTGTATCATCCATATTAACCCTACTGGAAAATACGTGTCTCATTCAAGCTTGCATGATAGTGGTCTTACGGGACGCAAACTGATCGTGGATAGCTTCGGCGGCTATGCCCCTATCGGCGGCGGAGCTCAAAGTTCCAAAGATTACACTAAAGTTGACCGATCAGGCTTGTATGCCGCCCGCTGGATCGCTAAACATATCGTAGCTGCAGGATTAGCAAAAAAATGTGTGGTACAGATATCTTATGCAATAGGGGTTGCCAAACCAACCTCTATTGCCGTTGATACCTATGGTACCAGTATTGATGGGCTA
>JAUYSQ010000108.1 GCA_030696285.1 Sulfuricurvum sp.
ATACTAAATAAGGATCGTTAAAATGAAAAATTACATTATCAAGCAAATCGCCGATTCAGCGGCAACAAAACAAGCTATTTTAGAAAATGAAGCACTTTTAGATACGATCGTTACGGTGGCTCAGGAATGTGTGGCGGTGTATCGCAAGGGAAAAAAAACCATGTTGGCGGGTAATGGCGGTTCTGCTGCCGATGCCCAGCATATTGCGGCAGAGTTGGTCGGGCGGTATGGGTTTGATCGCCCTTCTATCCCTTCGTTGGCATTGACAACCGATAGCTCCAATCTTACGGCAATCGGAAATGATTACGGCTATGACAAAGTATTTTCCCGTCAGTTAGAGGGGATGGGACAAGAGGGAGATTTGTTTATCGGGATCTCTACCTCGGGCAACTCTCAAAATATTATCAATGCCTTTGAATCGGCAAAAGAGCGTGGAATTACGACGGTAGCACTCGTTGGGCGTGATGGCGGAAAAATGGGACAAATGGCGGATTTTGCTATCATTATTCCCTCCAATGCAACGCCTCGTATTCAAGAATCTCATATTTTGATCGGGCATATCCTCTGTGACATTATCGAAAAAGAGCTATTCGGAGGAGGGGTTGCATGATAAATACACTTTATCATGCAACTGCCTCTTTAGAGGCAATCTTCAGTGCCATAGCGGCTAGCGTAGCCAAGCGGGGCTTTGCTTCGTTGGCGTTCTAAAATAATGCCTAAAGCCCTTTTTTTAGACCGTGACGGTGTGGTCAATGTCGAAAAAAACTATCTTCACAAAATTGAGGAGTTTGAACTCGTTGAGGGGATAGTCGAGGTATGCCGTGCGTATCAAGAGAACGGGTATCTCATCATTATCGTTACCAACCAATCGGGAATATCACGCGGCTATTACAGCGAGGATGATTTTGCTATCTTAAGTAAATGGATGGTGGAGCATTTCAAGACGCTGGGAATCACAATTACCCATATTTATCATTGTCCGCATCACGAGAGTATTGATGGAGTGTGTGAGTGTCGAAAACCTGAACCCGGAATGTTTTTAGAGGCACAAAAAGCGTACGATTTGGATATGGCAATGTCAGTGATGATCGGGGATAATGAACGGGACATCGAGGCGGCGCAACGTGCAGGAGTCGGGATGAATATTCTTTTTTCCAGTGACGTAATAGAGTCCAAAGCAAATCGTGTTATTTCTTCACTCAAAGAACTTCTCTAATGCTTATCCTTAATACGGGCGGTACTTTTAACAAACGATACAATCCTCTTACCGGAGAACTTTTTGTCCCGACAGATAATCTTGCCCTTGAAGAAATACTTCAATCATTAGTAATAGACATTAATGTTCAGGGAATACTCTATAAAGACTCTTTGGAAATGGACGAGGCAGATCGCTCATTATTGGCGGATACGATAGCCAAGACCGATGAGAAAGTTATTATTGTGGTTCACGGTACCGATACGATGGATCTGAGTGCTGAGGCTATTGCGCGATTAGCGGTCCAAAAAACCGTTGTTTTTACAGGGGCGATGATCCCTTTTAGTATTGACCCCATCGAAGCTACGGCAAATCTTGGGATGGCGATAGGGTTTGCGAGACGCTCGTGCAGTGGCGTGTACATTGTGATGCAGGGGATTTGCGGTCAATACAATTATGTACGAAAAAATAGAGAGTGCGGGAAGTTTGAATATGTCTAAGGTGAAATGCGACCATTGCCATTTGGAATTTAGCGATTCAGTGATGATTCATGACGGGGAGTATCGTTTTTGCTGTAACGGGTGTCGTGGAATTTTTCATCTTCTTAAAGACGAAGGGTTGGAGAGTTTTTATTCCAAAATGGGAGATACAACGCTCGCTCCTCCTACCGAACAGTTCGAAGCGAGTTCCAATTTTGATACTCCCGCTTTTCATGAGCGTTTTGTGACTCTCGATAAAGAAGGGTTGTCTCAAGTTTCTTTGGTCATTGAGGGGATTCATTGTGCCGCGTGTGTGTGGCTCAATGAAAAAGCGCTTCACAAGATGGACGGTGTCATCGAGGCAAATATCAATTATACCAATAACAAAGCCCGTATTACATGGGATGCAAATGCCCTTAAACTCTCTGCTATTATCGATATGATTCGCGCCATCGGTTACAACGCGTTTCCTTATGACGCGTCATTTCAAGAGGTGCGAGCGAACAAAGAACGCAAAGAATATTATCTGCGCATGGCGGTGGCGACGTTTGCGGCGATGAACATGATGTGGATTGCGGTTGCACAATATGCAGGGTATTTTACAGGAATCACACAAGATATTAAGACGATTCTCAACATTGCTGAGTGGTTTTTGGCAACGCCGGTACTGTTTTACAGCGGATGGGTTTTTTATCGCGGGGCGTATTATGGATTACGCAACCGTGCGGTCACGATGGATTTACTCGTGGTCACGGGGTCAAGCTTGGCGTATCTTTACTCTATATACATTACCGTATTTGAAAAAGGGGAAGCCTATTTCGATTCGGTAGCGATGATTATCACGTTTGTGCTGTTTGGAAAATTTTTAGAGGTATTGAGCCGTAAAAACGCTGCGGATACTCTTGATGTGATGAGCAAGCATATCCCCTCAGAAGTGACAATTATTGAAGGTGAAACGGTTCGCGACGTCAATGTCAATGAGGTCAAAGTAGGGGACATCATCCGTATTCGAAGCGGAGAACGGTGTGCAATCGATGGTGTGGTAATGAGCGGTGAGGGGAATTTCGATGAAAGCAATCTCACGGGAGAATCGGAGCCTATTTTCAAACGTCCCAGCGATGTTATTATTAGCGGTACGACGAGCATTGATGCCCTGTTAACGTACAAAGCGACCAAAGATTTTGCCCACTCAACTCTCTCGAATTTGGTCAATTTACTCGAAAATGCCTTGAGTCATAAACCCAATATTGAGAAGTTGGCGAATCGCTTGTCACAGCATTTTTCCTCGACGATTTTATTCTTGGCAATCGGGACGTTTTGGTTTTGGTACTTTTGGCCGCACAGTTTTGACCGCTCTTTGATGGTGGGGATTTCGGTGATTATCATTGCCTGTCCGTGTGCATTGGCTCTTGCTACTCCCGTTGCTACTTTGGTAGGACTTGCTTTGGGGGCTAAACGCGGGATACTTTTTAAATCAGCGGCGCAAATCGAGACAATGGCGAAAGCGTCGATGGTGGTGCTGGATAAGACCGGTACGATTACCCAAGGTCGTCCTGAAGTCGTGTATGCGACGATTCACGAAATATTTAATCCTCATATTCTTTATTCGTTGACAAAAGCCTCCAAACATCCTATCAGTCGCGGGGTGGCAGAGTACTTGGAGCGTACCGATGAGACAGTAGCGCAGATACTTCTCGAAGATGTCCATGAGATTCCGGCACGAGGAGTTGTGGCACGCCTTGATGGAAAAATGATTGTGGGTGGTAATGCTCTATTGATGAGAGACAGCACAATAGAAATAGAGTCAGCAAGTGACAAAAGCCTTTTTTATTACGCGGTTGATGGGGTATTGGCAGCGACGTACGAGCTTCGAGATTTACCGAAAGAAAAAGCGTTGGAATCGATAAATGCGTTGAAAAAATTTGGTTTACGTGTGGTTATGCTGACCGGTGACCATGAGCGTGCAGCGAAGCGAGTTGCTGATGAAGTAGGGATTGATGAGGTTCATGCGCATTTAAGCCCTGAACAAAAAGCGGCGTTTATAGAGATGGCGCATACCGAGGGTCATGTTGTCGTTATGGCAGGTGATGGCGTCAATGATTTGCTCGCACTTGCACGCGCCGACATTGGTATTTCTATGGGAAGTGGAAGTGATATTGCCATCGAAGTGAGTGATGTAGTCCTCTTGAACGATTCATTGACATCCTTAGCAGAAGCCTTTGCCATCAGTCGGCGGACCTATGGGCTTATCAAACAAAACTTGGGGATTTCGTTGGTCTACAATTCGATTACGATTCCACTGGCAATGATGGGCTATGTGATACCTCTCATTGCGGCGATTTCGATGTCGTTTAGTTCGCTTCTCGTTGTCGGTAACTCGATGCGAAGCCGTTGGATGTATAAATAAGGAGCAAATTGTGGATAGTTGGGTAGTCGCGATGATGTTAGGAGCTTCTCTTGTTTTAGGAGCAACGGCTTTAGCTGCATTTTTATGGGGAATTAAAAATGGTCAGTTTGATGATGAGAAAAAGATGATGTCACAGGTACATTTTGATGATGAAAAAGAGCTCAATGATTTAGCGGATCAACAGAAAAAACGGGAAGCATTAAAAAAGAAAGAGTATAAACCAGAATAAAGAGGAGCTCATCGCCAAAGCGATGAGTAAGTAGGATTTACTTAATTCCTGCTACGTAAGAAGCAAGAGCTTTGATGTCAGCGTCAGACATAGTTGCCACTTGACCTTTCATCAATGCGCCCATACCAGCTTTGTTCAATGTACCGGCTTTGTAGCCTTTCAAAGAAGCTTCAACGGTAGCAGCTGATTGACCTTTTACGATCGCTGATTTACCAAGAGCCGCTTTTTCAAAGCTAGCACCATGACATGCAGCACATTTACCAGCCAAAGCTTTACCATCGGCAGCCATCAATGACATACCAGCGAATAACATTGCAAGAGCAATTTTTTTCATTTGTTTCTCCGTATAAAAATTTCGCCTCATTATAATCCCATCCATCTTAAAAGAGACTAATATTTTCGTGTTTTAATGGAAGCTTTGTTACAATAGTACACTTATATCCTCAAGGACATTGCATGCGCTACAGTGACGTTGATTTTAATCATAAAACCATTCTCATTACAGGGGGCGCCGGATTTATCGGTTCAAACCTCGCTTTTTATTTTCAGGAGAACTATCCTGAGGCACATGTCGTTGTCTTGGATCTGTTTCGCTCCAATCTGACTCTCTCCAACGGTAATCTCAAAAGTTTTGGTCATTTCAAAAATTTGATCGGTTTTCGCGGTGACGTTATCAGCGGGGACATTAACGATAAAGCATTGCTGGCACGTATGGCATCACGCTACAAATTTGATTATATCTATCACGAGGCGGCGATTTCGGATACGACGGCAGAGGAACAGGATTTGATGATCCAAACCAATGTCAATGCATTTGTAGATTTACTCGAGATAGCGGTAGCGCATGGGTCAAATATGATTTATGCCTCTTCGGGTGCAACGTATGGGAATGCCTCTTCTCCTCAACGAGTAGGACGTGAAGCGCCTCAAAACGTTTACGGCTTTTCAAAGCTCATGATGGATCATACCGCACGTCAATACGCGCAAAAACACAGCCATATCAGTATTGTAGGCTTGCGCTATTTCAATGTTTACGGTCCAAGAGAATTTTTCAAAAATAAAACGTCGTCTATGGTAGTGCAGTTTGGTCATCAGTTGCTTTCCGGCAAAAACCCGAAATTGTTCGAAAATTCCGATCAGATTCTGCGTGATTTCATCTACATCGAGGACATTATTCAAGCAAATATTTTAGCGGCAGCTCCACGTGAATCGGGTGTCTTTAATGTGGGGACGGGCAAGGCGCGATCGTTTCAGTCGATGGTGGATATTTTGCAGCGCGAGTTGGGTACGTCATACCGTTGCGAGTATGTCCCTAATCCTTATATCGGACGGTATCAGTTCCATACGGAAGCCGATATTCAAACGACTCGTGATGTTTTAGGGTACGAACCCCGTTTTGAATTCGAAGAGGGGATAGGTGCCTATACTCCGGAGATCAAACGGTTGTTTGAGGAGGAGCTCTCATGAGAGTGCTTCAAAACGCTCGTCCTCGTATCCTCGTTATCGGGGATTTGATGATCGACCATTATTTGTGGGGAGGGTGTGAGCGTATTTCTCCCGAAGCTCCCGTTCAGGTGGTCGATATTTCGCGTGAGACGACGGTTTTGGGAGGTGCCGGGAATGTTATCAATAATCTCGCAGCCCTCGGTGCGAGTGTGTACGTGGCCGGAGTTATCGGATCGGATGAAAGCGGTGAAGAGTTAAAAGAGATGCTTTTGGCTTTGGGTGTGTCGGTCGATGGCTTGGTCGTTCAACAAGGGCGTAAAACTTCTAAAAAAAGCCGTATTGTCGCCTCAAATCAACAAATACTTCGTTACGATCGAGAGTCTAAAGATCCGATTTCGCAGGAGAGTGCGAAGGGGGTTGTGGAGTATGCTACGGGTGTAATGGGGCAATGTGATATCGTTATCCTTTCCGATTATGGCAAAGGGGTGATTACCGAAGAAGTAGCGCAGGGGATAATAGACAATGCGCGCACGATGGGTAAAAAAGTGCTTGTCGATCCCAAAGGGAAAGATTACACCAAATACCGTGGCGCGTACCTGCTCACTCCCAATAAAAAAGAGGCTTCCGAAGCGACGGGGATTGTCATCCAAGATGACGCATCATTGCAAACAGCCTTGCTGACTCTCAAAGAGACATGCAATTTGGAGTGTTCGATGATTACCCTCTCTGAGGATGGAATTGCGATTTACGATGACTCTATGCGCCGTTTTCCTACCGTAGCACGAGAAGTTTTTGATGTGACGGGGGCGGGGGATACGGTGATCGCCTCACTGGCATTCGGACTCAGCGCGAGTATGAGCATCGACGATGCGGCGCGCTTTTCCAACCGTGCTGCGGCGGTAGTGGTGGGTAAAATCGGCTCCGCTACGGTCACGCTCGAAGAGATCGAAGAGTACGAAGCGTCATTGCACCAAAGTGATTCACGAGCGCATTTAAAAACGCAAAGCGAAATCGTTGATATTGTGGCACGGCTTAGGGCGAAGAATAAACGAATCGTCTTTACCAATGGCTGTTTCGATATTCTCCACGTCGGGCATGTCAAATACCTCCAAGAAGCGAAAAGCTATGGGGATGTCCTCATTGTAGGGCTCAATACCGATGATTCCGTAAGGGTTCTCAAGGGACCTACCCGTCCAGTGAACAGCGAAGAGGATCGTGCCTATATTTTGGGTGCGCTTGAAGCGGTGAACTATGTCGTGATGTTTAGCGATGAAACACCGTATGAACTCATCAAAAGTATTGCTCCCGATATTCTCGTCAAAGGGGGCGATTATGAGGGCAAATCGGTCGTTGGGGCAGAGTTTGCCCGGGAACTGCGACTGGTACAGTTTGTGGACGGTAAAAGTACGACTGCAACGATAGAGAGAATAAATACATCCAAAGGAACACTATGTTAAAAAAATTACTGCTAAGCGCATTGATCGCCAATAGCGCATTTGCCGCGCATCAAATCGAACTCAATATCAATGATAAAGATGTCGAGGGACAGATCCGTCTCGATATGGGTCGAATGGGAAATGCCACAGAGTGGGGAACGACATTTGTGGGGGCACGTTTTTTAAACGGAGATAACAACAACAGTGAGACGATTAACAATCCTGATCCTCTGATGGAGGTATCGTTTATGGTACAACGCCCGGTACGAGGAGTGCCAGGTTTGAAACTAGGGCTTGGGGTCAAGGGGGAATATACCAAATTTGACGGACACAGCTATGCCGCAATTCCTCTAGGGGCTGAAGCGGAATTACAACTGCCGCTTAACACGCCGTTTCCCTTTTATGTCGGGGGAGCACTTTATTACGCTCCATCCGTATTGTCGTTTAAAGACGGTGATGCATATATGGAGACCCGACTTCACCTCGATGTCGAGCCGATCGATCACGGACGGATTGAAGTTGGATATCGTAAAATTGATACGGATTTAGACAATCGTAATGTGACCTACAATGATTCGTGGTATTTCGGATTTAGATTGGATTTTTAAACATTTTGTCATTCCCGCGAAGGCGGGAATCCAGCTATCTTATTTTCCGCCTCGATCACCTCATTAGCAGTAATACTCTTCATACACTCATGATGCCCGAGCGGGCACTCTCTTTTCATACATGGCGCACACTTCATCTCATGCCGCACGATTACACTTTTTTCATTCTTCCATTGAGAGGTTTCGGTATGGTTCGTTGGACCGAAGATAGCAACCGTTGGCACTTGATACGCTGCCGCGACGTGCATCGGACCGCTGTCGTTGGTGATAAATAGATCCAGCCCTCCGATTTTAGAACACAGTTCTTCTACGGTTGTTTTCCCCGCTAAATTCGTGACATGGACACCCTCAAGACGTGACTCGATATCGTTTGCCATCTCCACTTCATTGGGGCCGCCAAAAATTACGATTTCATAGAAATCCGCATAAGAGAGTGCTACTTCAGCAAACTTTTCAGGATACCATCGTTTGGCACTGCCGTACGTTGCTCCCGGATTGATTCCTAGTGTAGGTCGTTCGAAATGATGAGGTGTAATATGAAGCTTTAAGTTCTCAATAACGAGCGGTTTTAGGCTCAGGCTTTGCGCAATATCACGGTACTGCTCTACGAGGTGAGCGGGGTAGGTTGGTTCAATCGCATGGGTTAGCAATAGAGAGGAATGGAGACTTTGTCGCCCGGAGGTGATAGAGGTTCTGCTCCAAAATAGCAAGAGTGAGGAGTGGAGCTGATTTCGAAACGTAATCCCCATATC
>JAUYSQ010000121.1 GCA_030696285.1 Sulfuricurvum sp.
GAATATTGCCATGGGGGAGGGTATCAGCTCTCTCCTCGCTACAGCTATAAAGATCAAAAACAAGAGTTTATCGGTTACAGCGGAAGTCTTTATTTCGGGTGTGAATTTTACACCGTCGAGCACTACAATACCCTCATAGCAGGAGTCGATAAAGTAAGTGCTCCAAGTGTCCGTAAAACGCAGGGGGCATTGTCGTGGGGAGTAAGTGAGAAAAGCCAAGCATCGGTACGCCAAGGGCTACGGCTAACGCTGTTACGTACAGCAAAAATGCAGGCAGAGGCTTTTTCCAAAGAGACGGGATCGGTATGTGAGGTTGCATCGGTTAATTTTGGCAGCGTTCCTCAGGTTATGCCCATGATGAAATCGATGGCGATCAGAGATTCGGTACCGACGGAAAGTCCGATTCAAAGAGACGAAGAATCGACTATGGAAGGGACAGTGAGCTATACCTGTTCGAGGAGTATTCCGTGAGGGATGAACTGCTTCTTGGTGATTTTGAGCAGTTTATAGCGTTTTTAAGAATTATTTATGGACTTTTTTAATTACTTCAAGGAGGATTTCAAATCCTTCTTTACTCGATTTTTTCACCTCTTTGAGGATTTTGCCTGAGTTAAACATGAGAATCCTTATAATATTTGATATTAACCATAGTTGGGGGGAGGTTACTGTGTATATCCTGAAAAATCGATTAATTCAAGTCGAAGTGAACCGTGATATTAATGTATCAAAGAGATGTTAGCCCACGACGGGTCAGGATGCCATATCGCTGACCAGTTTGGAAATTCATCTGCGGGCATGGGGCGTGCGATGGCATACCCCTGTGCGAGGTCACATCCCAACTCCATAAGTATTTTGCCGTGTTCTATGGTTTCTACCCCCTCGGCAATAACCTCTCGACGGAATGCGGATGCCAAGCCTATTACCCCTTTTAAAATTGCGAGATCATCTGGATTATCAATCATACCGCGTACGAAACTTTGATCGATTTTGAGTAGGGCGACGGGTAGATGTTTGAGATAGGTGAGGGATGAATACCCCGTACCGAAATCATCGAGGGCAAATAAAATACCAAGTTTAGAACATTCTTCGATGATTTGAGAGGTTCGAAGTAAGTCTTCGAGTTTGCTTGTCTCCAATATCTCAAGTTCCAAGCAAGAGGGTCTAATATTAGGATGCCGTGAGAGAATCTCACTTAGGCGCTCGACGAAGTCACTTTGTTGCAGTTGTCTGGCACTGATATTGACACTCACTGGGAAGTCAATTCCTATCAAATGCCATTGTTCCATCTGGGTGAGTGCTGTATGGATTACCCATTCACCGATTTCTACCATCAGGGAATGATCTTCAATTTCAGGAAGAAACTCTAACGGCCCCAAGAGTCCTTTCTGTGGATGTTGCCAGCGAATAAGCGCTTCTGTTCCGATAGTTACCCCTGTGCGCATATTGACTTTAGGCTGATAATAGAGAATAAATTCGTGTTTATCCATCGCAAGTTGAATGGATGTAATGATTTCGTAATGCTCTCGTATGGAATCATTTTGTTTTGTATCAAAAACATGGTAGCGATTTTTTCCGGCTAGTTTGGCTTGATACATAGCATAATCGGCTTGGCGCAACAGCTGATCTGCATCCACATCCTTGGATTGTGGGTAAAAAGTGACACCAATACTGGCGGAAACTTTTATCGCAAGATCATCGATGTAAACCGGCTGGGAAGCTGCGGTTAGTATCCGATCGAGCATCGGTACACACTCTTTGATCGTGGCTAAATCGAGTAAGACGGCGACAAACTCATCCCCGCCAAGTCGGGCCAGAGTGTCCCCTTCGCGCATGGTTTCTTTGATATAAGAGGAGAGGAAGATGAGTAATCGATCTCCAACATCATGGCCATAGGTATCGTTAATCTCCTTGAACCCGTCCAAATCGAGATAAATGACGGCAATGGATTGGTCGTGACGTATGGCCTGCGCCATTCCTTGGTGGAGACGGTCAGCTAGGAGTGTGCGGTTTGGAAGAGCCGTTAGGACATCGTAATGAGCGACATGTTCGAGCTGATTTTCGTGTTTTTTACGCTCGCTAATGTCACTTAATACGAAGCGCAGTAGGGATATCCCCTTATCTTGTACGGTGGTAGCGGATAGATGCACCCAGACTTGTGAGCCGTCATTTTTTGCCATCCGTAATTTGCATGAGTGGTGCTGGCCGCTCTCAACGAGCTGTTTCCGGTAGAGATAATAGATATCTTGGTCTAATTTGATGACGAACGAGGACAACATTTGCGTGACCAATACCCCTCTGGCAACACCCAGCAACGTGGCAGCGGTAAGGTTTGTTTGTAAAATAAGACCCTCAGTGGTAAGAGTACAATAGCCAACAGGGGCAAGATCATAGAGGTCGAAATAGCGCTCTCGTTCGGCATCCAGTGTTATCTCGACTCGGAGCAGTTCTTCATTTTGCATCTCAAGCTCGATTTGATGCACATGGAGTTCATGGAGCATTTGTCGCGTTTCTTCGGGCGAAAGTGCCGACAAATTTTTTAGGGATTCCTCTTCATTTGCATGGACGATTTTTTCGGCTTCCTCGCGTAAAGCAGATTTCGGAAGTAGTGAGTGATGTTTAGTTAGATCGTCCATTACGTCCCTCTATTGTTGAACCATTTAGTGATATTTTTGCCCGTTCCGTAGTCGAAATTGCATACATTTCACCTGCTTCATTCATCAATGCCGTGGCCGTCATCCAAACCTCTACTACGGAACCATTTTTGGTGATTCGCTGGGTACGATACGGCTCCAAAACTTCAGCGAGACTCAGCTGATGAACTCTATTCAATGCTTCTTCACGTAGTTCTTTGGGAATCCGATCCCGTGCGTTCATTGCTAACGCCTCTGTTTCACTCCAGCCGTACATACGAACAGCACCTGGATTCCATGCGAGGATGCGACCATTTAAGTCTTGAACTGTGAT
>JAUYSQ010000125.1 GCA_030696285.1 Sulfuricurvum sp.
AGAGAATTTTTTACGATTCTCAGGGTGATGTAAAATAGAATACAAAGGAATCGTTTTTGTCAATTCCCGTATCGTTAATCCCGCATAAATATTGGCTACGTCACTGTCATGAAGTAAGATAATAGCTTCCACTTGATGTTCAAAATCAATTTTTAGGATGTTATATGTATGCAAAGAGGCGGAATCATACGCTAAAGCCAACAAACCATCTTTTCGAGCAAGTGCAACTTTTTGAGGATCTTTTTCGAGTACCAAAATAGGTAAATGCCGCTTGTGAAGTTTTCGAATCACTTCATGCGCCAATGGCGAAAATCCGCACACAAGATACATTCGATCAAGGGCATTGACACTGTCAATTAATTTTTCTTCTTTGATTTCATCGAGCTTTTCAGTAAATGCCGATACCACGATCGATGTTGCAAACGAAATAACCGCGATACCCGATACGATAATCATCATGGCGACACTGCGTCCCTCAGACGTTACAGGAACCATATCGCCGTATCCCACCGTAAAAATAGTCACAACAGACCAATAGACGGCATCAAACAAGGTATTGATTTTGGAGTCGGGATTAGTGGCTTCCATCGTGTAGATCAATACCGATGAAACCATAATCATAATCATGGTAAAAACGATTAGGGTAAGGATTTCAAACTTTTTGGAAGAAAGGATCGAAATTAAGCGTCGTAAACTTTTGGCATAGCGAAAGAGTTTTAAGACACGGAAAAGGATAAAGATACGCAATAGCCGGAATTCATGGAAAAACGGCATAATCGCCAATAAATCAATAATAGCGGTCGGTGAAAAAACATACTCCATCTTGTGAGTCACAATAGTTTTCAGTGCTCCTGAAAACGAAAAAGGGCGATGGAGAAAAAGGTCACGCTCATATTGTTCGATAATTGTTTTGGAATTGCTATTATGTACCCAAAAGCGAAGTATGTATTCAATCAAAAAAATCAATGAAATAACGTAATTATTAAAAATTAGCCATCCGTGAGAAAGCTCATGCTTAACCGAACTCACCAAAATATAGACACTCAAAAAAATGAGCCCCATCATAAAAATATCGAAAAACTTTTTGTACCGATAATGCTGGTTTTCTAAAATATTGTAAAAAAAGATTTTAGTACGCTGATAGGGATGATAGGTGTGGAGGAAAAAAGCCGTGTTAACAACCCATCCTCCAAGCATTTCCATCCTTATTGCGCTAATTTGGCTTGGAGAATTTCATTGAGCGTATTCGGATTTGCCGAGCCTTTAGATGCTTTCATCGCCTGCCCGACGAAGAATCCGAAGAGTTTGTCTTTGCCTGATTTGTATTCGGCTACTTTTTCAGGATTTGCATTTAAAATTTCATCGATGAGAACTTCAAGAGCACCCGTATCACTCACTTGTTTGAGCCCTAATTTCTCAATCGCTTCATCAATATCACCACCATTGTTTTCGATTAAATAATCCAAAACTTCTTTGGCGGCTTTACCGCTGATGACACTCTCTTCAATCCGTTTGACCAGGGTTCCGAGCATTAAGGCACTGACGCACGATTCGTGTGCCCCCATCCCCCCTTTGAGCCGTCCTTGCAACTCTACCGTGAGCCATGTAACAGCATTTTTAGCACTAATCCCGCACTCCAGCATTGCTTCGAAATAGTGAGCACTCTCGAGCTCTGCCGTAATGACTGCCGCATCGTACTCTCGAATTCCGAATTCATTGACCAAACGCTCTTTTTTCGCATCGGGAAGCTCAGGAATTTTAATGACATCCGCGTACATCGCATCATCCACAACGACTTTGAGCAAATCGGGTTCTGGAAAATAGCGATAATCCGCCGCCTCTTCTTTACCGCGCATAGAACGGGTCTCTTGCTTTGCCTGATCGAAAAGACGCGTTTCTTGCATGATTTCTGACTCGTACACGCCATCTTCCCACGCCTCACGCTGACGCGCGACTTCTAACTCTATCGCTTTTTGTATAAAGCGGAAACTGTTGATGTTTTTGATCTCAACACGGGTGTAAAGCTTCTCATCACCCTTGGGACGGATAGAGACATTGACATCGACACGAAATGATCCCTCTTGCATATTGGCATCCGAGATATCCAAGTAACGGACGATAGAGTGAAGCTTTTTAAGATACAAAATCGCCTCATCCCCTGAGCGCATATCAGGCTCAGATACGATTTCCAGCAACGGAGTCCCAGCACGGTTCAAATCCACTTTGGAAATTGCCCCTTCATGGATATTTTTTCCCGCATCCGCTTCGATGTGAGCACGGTTGATACGGATGGTTTTGTGGTTGCCGTCTTCGAAATCAATAACCAAATTCCCGTGCTCAACGATCGGCGTATAAAGCTGTGTGATTTGATACGCACTAGGGCTGTCAGGGTAAAAATAACTTTTACGGTCGAAAAAAGAGGTACGATTAATCGTTGCTCCTACCGCTGTTCCAAACATCCCCGCTTTACGGACAGCTTCTTTGTTAAGCACCGGCAATGCACCCGGCAATGCTAAACACGTAGGACAGGTATTGGTGTTTTGTTCGTGATTAAAACTGGTTGGACATGAGCAAAAAAGTTTAGACTGGGTATTGAGTTGGACGTGAACTTCCAAACCGATAATGGTTTCAAACATAATGATTAATTCCTTGATTTATTATTTCATTCGTCATTCCCGCGTAAGCGGGAATCCAGCTCAATTTCAAGATGGATCCCCGGATCAAGTCCGAGGATGACGAGACTAATCGATAAAATACCGTATTGAGGCAAAACCATAAGCTCCGCACTCTTCAACCGCATGTATTTGCTCTTGGGTCATAATTCCTCCCAACGCAAAAATAGGTATTCTTATTTTATCCACAATTTCTTTTAAATCCTCTAAACCCTTGGGTTCTCCCTTGTTGGGTGAGTGAAAAATCGGGCTATAGGTGATCGCATCGGCACCCAATTCCTGAGCTCTTAATGCTTCTTCGTGGGTATGGGTACTGATAATGACATACAGCCCCAAGGTCTTAGCCTCACTAATCGCATCAAACTGCGTCGAGGTGAGATGAATTCCATCTGCTTTGAGTGTATGCGCAAGCAAATAATCACCGTGTAACACTACATTAGGAACGTTATAACAGCGACACATCTTGATAAACTCACGTGCGAGGCTTGGATAATCATAAGTCTGTTTATCGCGAAAAAGGGCAAAATCAGGACAGGTTTGAGCAAAGATAGAAACAAGGGAGAATTCGAGAGTATCAATACTACTACCATAGTAAGAGGGATCGGTAATTAGGTAACTTTTCACGCGTTCCCTAAAGATTCCTTTACACTATCCCGTATCTCTTCAAGAAGCGCAGTTTGTTTTAGTGTTTCATCATAACGATCACGAGATAATGAAAGGTTTTCTAAAACAACAATCACCAATAACGCTACAAATAAGAAGAGAAAGGTAAAAAGGATAGCTGTAACAAGACCGAGGAAGACAAACGATTGAAACGTAACCCACGCTCCGATAATGGCAAATGCCCAAGAAGCACCAACCAAAAAGCTCAGAAGCATATCGTGCGTACTACGTTTCATTTGTTTTTAGTGGTCGTCACTAAGAAGTACTGCGCCACCGAGGTAAACGTAGGTAAGCATCATAAAGATGAATGCTTGCAAGAACGCCATAAAGGTCAATAATGCAAAAGGGATCATTGGTAATAACCAAGGAGCCAACATCAAGATGACCATCAAGAACATATCGTCACCCTTAACATTACCGAATAATCGGAAGCTAAGAGAGATAATACGAGAGATGTGAGAGACAATCTCAATTGGGAACATCAACCACGCCAACCACCATACAGGACCCATAAAGTGCTTGAAATACGTAATGATACCGTTACGACGAATACCTTCGAAGTTATAGTACGTGAAAACAACCAAAGCTAATGCAAGGGTAAAATCCAAAAATGCACTCGGTGCTTCAAAACCGGGAATAACACCGATAACGTTTGCAATACCGACAAAAAGACCGATTGTCGCAACAAGAGGAAGATAACGACGTGCTTCCGCTCGCCCCATAACATCGGCGCCCATTGCCCAAACACCACCCAAATACGCTTCCATAACGTTTTGACAACCCGTAGGAACAAGACGCATATTGGTCGTCGCCATTTTCGCGATCAACAACACGATTGCAGCTGCAAGAAGCATGTGCGTTAGATAAATAAAAGCATGGTCGTGACTAAAAAGTCCGAAGAAAGTAAACAACTCACCCATTTGTAGTGTTCCTTTTGTGTAAATAATTAGCGGGATTTTACCGCTTTTGAGATTAAATTCCTATAAACTCAAATGACGTAATGCACGTTTTGCGCTCATAATGTCATCAGTGATGGCAATTTTAAGAGCTTCAAGGGTTTCAAACTTCTGATTTTTGCGCAAAAATTTGACAAAACTGATCGAGGCATACTCATATTGCTTTTTTACTTCGCCTAAAATATGAGACTCAATCGCATAACTTCCATCGGTAGTCACACGATGTCCTACAAAAACAACGCTGGGATTGTAATGCTCTTCATCACCCAGTCGTGTGAATGCGGCATACACCCCTTCGTATGGAAGCAAATACCCTTCACATTCCAAATTGATCGTCGGCACTAAAGCAGTTTTTCCGATCCCCTGCCCTTTGATAACAGACCCTTTTAGGGTGTAATTATGTCCTAAAAAATGGTTTGCACCACTTATGTCTCCGATTTGAAGCTTGGCACGGATTTTGTGGGAATGAACAGAATCTCCATCAAGTGACACCTCATCGACTACTGTAATCTCACCGTCAAAAAAAGTTTTTAGATCTTTATGAGAATAACGGCGATTTTTCCCGAAATGAAAATCATACCCCACCACAATTTTACGCAGTTTCGGGAATTTTTTTACCAACGATGCCACAAACTCTTCCCCTTCGAGATGGCGAATGTCATCCAGTGGAAAATAAAAAATAGGGTAATGGGTATAGTGTTCACGCTCTCTCGCCGGAGTGAGATTGGCATATCCCGTTTCGATAACGACAATAGCACCATTCTCTCCCAGTTGTTCAAAAAGACGCTGATGCCCAACATGCATCCCGTCAAATCCGCCGATGGCGATAGACTCTATTTTACTATTCACACTAACCCCTCAAAAATCATCTCAATATCTTCTCCATAAAAATATTCTTCAAGAAGTGGACGGATTTTGTACTGCATTACAAACGAATATTTAGGATGACCTTCATCGATCTTTGAACCATCTTTGTCAATAAAATAAGCATGACCGATGAGATAATCCACACCTCGTCGATCTTTGATAATTGTATTTATCTTTTTGACATTTTCTGACAAATATTCTTCAATCGGCTCCATCCGCACAAAGGTAAAGCGTCGGCGTAGTGCAATATCGACAAGTGCGATGGACTTATCCGCCGTATTCATTGTTCCGATAATATAGAGGTTTTTAGGAACACCAAACGGCTCTTTGGAATACGGCAATGTCACCGTAAGTTCATTATCTTCACCAAGACGTTTATCCTCTTCGAGAAGGGTAATCAACTCACCGAAAATTTTGGATATATTACCGCGATTGATTTCGTCGATGATGAGATAGTAGTTTGTTAATCCTACTTGATTTTTAGTATTTTTGTCATCAACAATATTTGTTAGTTTAACTGATTTTTCAAATGCATAAAAATTATTCAATAATTCCCAAAAATAAGTGGCATGTTGATTAGCAAGCCCTTGAATATGATCTAATTTTTTAATGTCCTTACGTGATTTTACCTCGTGAAGATACATATCTTTTAAAATATCAAATCTCATACGAATGCCTGAATCATGACGAGACCAATTATCACCCTTATAACGAAAAGCATCATCTTCAACTTCGAAAATATATACATTTTCTGTAAGTAGATATTTGCTTTTTTCATCAATATTTAGTTGCACATGATCAACAAATTCTTGAAATAATTGATCAAAAGTTTTTTCTTGTTCTAATGTTTGAATTGGTTTGAATGAGTCAATCAAGTTTTTCTTAGCTTTATAAGAAATATCTTTAAAAATGCCATCTTCTCGGACTATTTTACCATCCTCATTCGGTCGAAATCCCTCTACAAAATCCTCATAGCTGTAGCTTTGATGAAAGGTCAAAAACTGATAACGCCCCTCCGCTTTAACAGTATCAAATGAGAGTGTTTTATAATCAGGATTTTCCAATTCTTCCAAATTCTCCCCATTTTCTAAAATCGAAATTAGTTTTTTATGAGAATAGGTTTTACCAACGCCAGGAGGGCCGTAGAGAATAATGTTTTTGGGATTTTCAATTAGTATTTCATCTTCTTCTGAAATATCAGCAGTATCTATAATACTTGCAATAATTTTATATCCCAGTTCCTCAATTTTCTTTATTACACTTGGAAAAGTAGTAACACCCCACTGATTACATATATAAACGCTATCATTGGACATTCTTAAAGGCTCATCAAAATAACGGAAATTTCCCGTTTGAGTTCGATTTACAAAATTTTCGTATTCTTTTTGAGATAAACAAACTTCATAACTTCTGTGCATCGAATTAAATTCATTTTGTAGTTCTACAATTGTGACATCAGGATGATCTTCAATATATTTTTTAATAACTTCATAAACAAGTTGCCGTTTCGAAAGTCTTTCTTGCCCATTAAAATTATATTTAGTCATATCTCTTGCCATTACAAGACCTCTTTCAATTTATTTTTCATCTCGTTAATATAAGCTTTATAATTTGTCACTTCACTCTGCAATTCAATACTACGCATTTTTAATGCTACCCCTTCCCCTGCTTTACCCAAATACAAATTTTCATTCACATCGTCGATATGTTTCGGATACAACAACATCGTTTGATCGATTTTATAATTTTTACCATACACGTACATCTGGTATTTATCATCCCGTTTGAGTTCATCTTTGCCATTTACCTTTTTGTATTTGGTATCAATCACAAGTTTGTTCGGAATCAAAATATCAGGTTTTAATTTGAGATTACCAAAATTATTTTCTGCTTGAATAATCGCTGTCGGTTCAATACTTTGGACGATTTTACCCATAAACTGCTCAAAGAGTACATTCATGTCAAACATAAAAGCCCATTCGTTTGCCCCCGCTTTGTCAAAACGGATACTAAGGTGTTCGAGGATCAGCAAAGCGATTTGATAGAGATGACGGAACCGCTCATTGAGCCGATGCCAATGAAATGTGGCATGAGAGTTGTAATAAGGATTGACCTCATCGAACATCAGATGAAGCATCCCAAGTTTTCGCCGATTTTCATCGCTTTTCGTAATGCGGCGGCATACATTGACCGCATACGCGAAAAGAGCATTCAATGGATTATCGGGGCTGAATTCGTCGTATTCACAGTAAATTTTATCACGCACAAAATTTGTCCGTGCATCCATCCCCGCTAAAAATCGTCCCCGCATCACCCGCAGATTTTCCGCAACAGAGATATATTCACGGTATAGCCCCTTCTCTACTTCACGGATCAGTTCGCGTGAAAAAATCGAGATCAATAGTTCTAAAATCGGGCTGCTTTCGGTATCGGTCGAAGCTACGCTCTCATCGACTTTAAGATCATAGACATACGAGAGCATATAGGTAAGATAGCGTAGATTGGCAGCATCACTGTGTTTATCAATTTTTGGGAGAATTGTGAGGGTTTGGTCTCCCATTTTAAGTGCACCACAATACTGGGTTGCTTTAACTTCACCCCACTTTTCGGAGAAGTAGCGTCGAAACTCAGAAGGGATAGAAAAATTAATATTCTCGTATTCGTAAGTAATCATCAATACTTACGCTACCGCTTCACTCCATCGTGCCACTTCTACCATCACATGTTTTTGACGTGCAGACTCGATAATAGTTTCCAATTTCATGGCTGTATTATCCGATAACCATTCCTCGCCACATTGAGAACAAATAAATGCAGGAACATCACGAACGACAACCACGCCCGAACCTAAATCAGTCGTGAAGGTACTGATCCCTTCGATAATAGAACCTTTACACAATGGACATGATTTCATCGTTTTTTCCTTGTTTTAAAATCGTTTTCAAACTCATCTAAGTTGGGTCGATAAGCTGTTATGATGTAACACTCTTCATCGTTAAGCGCCATAACTATATGAAGGATTTTACCCTCTACCTGCAAAACCAAGCTACTCGGATAGGGAAAATCTTCGGGATATGTTTCGATAATTTCACCATTATAGGCACATTGTATCACTTCATTACGTGAAATAGACCTCTCTAGCATACGTTCAAGAGCATGTTTACGCCAAATAAATTGAGAAATTGTACGCATCACACCCCCTTCTCTTAACTTACTCAGATCATTATTATACTATGAGTATATCTCTCAATCCTTGATGAAGCCATAACACGTCTCCTGATTTCCCTCTTTGCCGCTGATATGCGCCGTCTCTTTGGCAATCATCTTCCAGCCTATTAATGAACACGCATCCTCAAAACGAATCATAGCTTTGCCAATCGCACTGTTGTCTTTGACGACACCGTTTTTATCCCGTTTCACCTCGCGCCCTACTTGAAATTGAGGTTTAAAAAGAACAACAATATAACGCGATGCTAGAGCATTGATTGACTCTAAAATAAGTTCCAATGGGATAAACGCCACATCGCACGTCACAATATCAAAGGATTTTTTGCTGACAAACGTCCGAATATCGGTATTTTCATGGACACTTACACGCGGATCACTCCGCAAAGAAGGATGAAGCTGCTCACTTCCCACATCGACACACGTTACGCTGTTAACCCCTTCTTCTAAAAGCACTTGGGTAAATCCACCTGTACTGGAACCAATATCAAGCGCGTTAAGACCATTCAAATCCCACTCCGTATAAGGGAGAAATCCTTTGAGCTTAATCGCGGCGCGACTAACATAGAGAGCAACATCGGCAATCTCAACTTTCATCGTTTCGTCTGCTTCGAATGATACTTTTTCGACAATTTTTCCATCCACACTGACAGCATGATCTTTTATCAACTGCTGTGCTTTATTACGGCTCTCTACGAGGCCTATTTCTACCATATAACTATCAAGACGCATTATTTTCCTTCTAAGATCCATTTATAATATCTATCAATCTTTTTTAAATATTTAAAATTATACCTTTTATCCCCCATATGCAATTGAGAATGGATCAAAATTCCGCTACCATTTCAAAAAAACTTAGGAAACCCTATTGAAATCGACCCATATAGTGATCATCGGCGGCGGATACGGCGGACTTCGTGCACTCGAGTCTCTCGCCAAACACGCTCACATCAGCATCACCCTCATTGATAAAAATCCTTACCACAACCTTCAAACCGAGGTGTACGATTTTATTGCCAACAAAGTCGAATTTTCCCACATCATGATCGATCTCCCCTCCCTGTGCAAAAGTTTCGCTTCGGTTCAATTCATCTGTGAAGAGGTTGTATCCATTGATCCCTCACGCCATCATGTCCTCACCCCGACACACACCATCACCTACGATCAGCTGATCCTCTCCACCGGAAGCCGCACCTATTTCCCTGATTTTATCAAAGGTCTCCGAGAACATGCCCACGGGGTTAAAAGTATCCCTGTCGCACTCGATTTCAAACAGCAGTTTGAGCGGGCATTGCTGGAGCGAATCGAAGCGCAAAGCAGCATATGTAATACAGAACCATTTAACATTGTCATCGGGGGTGCGGGGTTGTCGGGGGTCGAAATCGCCGCTGAGATGGCAGCGTATGCAAACCGATTTTACCAAAACGGCAATTTTGGCTGTCGCGGTATCGATGTCTATTTGATCGATGCGTATGAGAGTATCTTGTATGGAATGGATCCGTTTTTAATCCAAAGCGCTCATGAACGACTCGTTAAACTTGGCGTCCACGTCTGGCATAACAACCGAATCAGTGAAGTGAGAGAAAAAGAGATTCTTCTTGACAGCGGTAAAATTCTCTCGTATGAATTTATGATTTTCACCGGAGGGATCGCCGCGTCTACTCTGACTGAACATCTCGGGTTTCCAACGAATCCCAAAGGACATCTGGAAGTCAACGAACATCTAAATATTCCTGGGTATGAGGATATTTATGCCATCGGCGATATTGCCCACACTCTCAACGAAGAGGGAAAAATGCTCCCACCAACGGCCCAACTAGCGGAACGGGGAGCCGAACACGTTGCACGAAACATTATCAGCTCTTTGAACGGAAAAACTAAAAAGCCGTTTCATTTTAAAAACCAAGGGGTGATGATTGCTCTGGGCGGTGAATACGGGGCAGGAATTCTCCCCGGAGGGATTAAGGTAAAAGGGTATCTCGCCTATTTAGTCAAAAAGGCTATCTCGCTGTACTACACTGCTCCCCTGCGTCGACGAAGTGCTATCGGAAAGCGACGATGATTCTTGAGCTGGATTCCCGCCTTCGCGGGAATGACGATCCCTGTCATCCTCGGACTTGATCCGGGGATCCATCTTTTCTCTAAATTCTGACTCTGTAAGAAGTGTTATTCCCAGCTCAACCGCTTTATCGTATTTGCTCCCCGCATCTTCCCCGTACACTACATAATCGGTCTTTTTGGAGACCGATGAGGCGACTTTTGCCCCCAGCTCTTCCAACATTGCTTTAATGTTGTCACGCGGCACGCTCATCGATCCCGTGATGACGACACTTTTACCTTTAAAAAGATTTTCCTCTGCCTCTCTTTTCACGGGAGCCACAGGCTTTAAAATATTTCGCAGTATTTCAATTTTCTCCTGATTGACACGGACAAATTCAAAGATCGATTCGACCATCTCTCCGCCGAATCCCTCCAGCGCCAATATCTCTTCACACGTCACCGTATCAAACGCCGTTCCGAAAGCACCGCAAAGGCTTTTGGATGCAACCTCGCCAATATGCTCGATCCCCAGCCCGTTAATGAATCGCCAACAATCGCACCCTCTCGCTGCCGTAATAGCGTCAATGAGATTGCGGCTCTTTTTCTCCTTAAA
>JAUYSQ010000139.1 GCA_030696285.1 Sulfuricurvum sp.
TCCAAACGTTTGGTAACCTTATTTTATTAGGAGTTACCTATGAGCCTCAAATTAAAAGGTGTCCTCATTGGACAATACCAATCGACCTATGTCGATAAAGAAACATCAATTCCAGTTATTAAACAACGCATCCAAGTGTTGATTGAAAAATCAGTTAAAAACGGTACTAAAAGCGAATTAGTTGATCTAACGATCCCCACTGAAAAGGCATCCAAGTACCTCGGTATGGAAGGCAAACAAGTCGAAGTCGATGTGTCCTACTTTGGTCAATGTACTTTCTTCGGAATCTAACACAAGAAAGCGCAATGGTTCAGCCATTGCGATTGACGATGGTTGCGGGAAGGCGAAGCAGCGCGGCATCACGCAATGCGTACCTGAGCAAAGACCGTTGAAGTAAGCACAGGGTAAAAAAACTAAACACCTCCAAGAAAAATAAGGGTGCTTTGAGTCGGGAAGGATCTGCACACTACGTGTGCGGAATACCGATCAAGGCACTCTATTAGCTCAAGGGGTTCTAGTAACACCCCCTGACATAAGTCAGTAAAAATTCATTCTTCTCTCTTTAAAAAAAATAAAGTTGACGTTAAACGTCGAAAGGAAAAACCTATGCAAGATAGTCATGTTAAAAATATACCCTTTGCTAGTGGTATTGATGCACTCTATTACTTTGCACACAGTGGTGCTTTTTATGATCGGTTGTATGAAGATATTATCAATCAGATCGAAGATAAAAAAGCTTATTTCAAATCTCTCAATTATCAGTATGCCGATAATGACATAATCATCTCTATCAATGGGATTGATGTTGTTTATAGCGGAATGGGAAGAGACGGATTTCATTGGTTTAACCATGAGTTCTTTCGATCAGGATTCAAAGACCCTGAGAAGGCTATGAACATTCATAACATACGCATACAGCTCAATGCCGTAGGAATCTATACCATCGGCTTAAAACCGCTTATAGAATACGTGAACACTAAATTCTTGGGTGAATACACAATGAGAGTATTTCCGATCACACGTATTGATGTGAATATGTTCATCCAACACGATTTTAAATATTTGAAAAAAGAGATGATCTTGTCAAAGAAGCAAACGCACTCTGCCAACATCGGGGAACGATCCAGTGGATATGAACTCGAAACCTACTATGTGGGGAAGAAACCGTTTTTACTGCGTATCTACAACAAACGCAAAGAACTGCAAACCGCATCCGCTATCAAGCAGGAGATTATGCATAATTATTTCGGCGTTAACGGTTTGGATATCAAAGAGCCTATCTTTAACGTTGAATTTGAGATGCACAGAGAGTATTTAAAGACTTTCGGTATTGATACGGTTGATGATGCGTTACAACGTGCTGAGAGTCTTTTTAAACAGTCGTGTGACCTTATCAAGCTTATCGACACCGAAAGTATCAGTGAGAAACAATTAAACTCCTGCAATCGCAAGAGAGCTGACGTATTACCTATCTGGGAATATATCAAAGAAAATTACTCCATTACAGAGTTTATGCAGATTGATACACCATTGGAAAAGGTCGAAAAGATCAGTTTTAGATTTACCCTGCAAGATGCGGAAAAATCAATTAAAAAAGTCATTACCCGTTTGATCATTCATCAAAATGAACCGACGATGCTTTTTTTCTTGGACGTACTGCAAAAAGCGAGAGATGAGTTTGAACTACGTAAGCACATTTAATACTTGCATGAAGAGCATCAGGAGAAACCGACGTTTGAAGATGAACTCAAAACTTATAGTGATGAGGGGTTGTGGAATTTGGATAAGAGCTTGTCGATTGAGATGCAGGGGACACCGATGAGTTCACCCTTATATGATGAACTAACCTATCAATATAGCGCAC
>JAUYSQ010000143.1 GCA_030696285.1 Sulfuricurvum sp.
CATATAAACATTAAATCCGAAAATATCCCCTTTTTTTGCCAACCCAAAATAGAGGTCATTGGCAAAAAATGAGGTAACATTGGAACGATTTCCTGAAATGCCCGTCGAAATTCTCCGTGGCAACATCCCAACTTGTCGAGGAATTTTGAGAATAGTCCGTTCCATTTCCAAAATAAGCGGATACGTCTCAATCTCACACGTTTCTCCCATTCCGTCATACACATCCGTCACAATATTTCGGACATTATCCCCAAACGTCTGCCATGTGGTAATTCCTGTTGCATTTATTTGATGGAAAACGCTCAACACATTCTCACTATTGAGCCCATGCAGCTGTATTCCGGCGCGTGCGGTCAGGATGATGTCGAGAGAGTGTGCTTTGGCAATGTGCGCAACAGCATGAAGTTGTTGTGCAGTGATACGCCCTGCCGTGATACGCAAGCGAAGGGTAAATTCCTCTTCATCCAGAGGGTTATTAAAAATACCAAAATCTTGGAGATAAAAAACATCTGCCTCACTGATGGCATTAAAATCAAGGGTTTCGATTTGCGGGTAATAGTCATAAGGGATCATTTTCGCTTTGTAACGCTCACGCTTATTGAGTTTTTTTTCCAAAACTTCCACACCCTCCCCCTCGCATTTTGTGAGACTATTGTAGTGATTTATTTGGCAAAAACTCTTGATACATATCAAAAATATTTGATATGTATCGCATCATCCTTTATTCTGTCGATAAATCGAGCGACCCATGAACATCGCTTTCATGAGTAAACCAAACATCGCGAGAAGAAATACCTTTTCGCTAAATTCCCGTTCTATCTTGACCATGGTATTGTCGGCATCGTACGAGACAAGATAACCATTGATGGCGGTAGATTTAAAATGTATCGGGAGAAACGTTACGATAAAATCTTTCCCTTTAACCTTTGTTGTCATAATAAAGGGGGCGTACTCATGCAGTTTTGGAAATACTTTTTTTGACAAAGATGCATTGATTTTTACAATGGTTTTGTTACTGTCACTGCTTTGTAACGATGCAAAATCTTGAGACATTTGGCTCTGAATAAAGAGTTTGCTTTCATTTGTTTTTAACCCTGTTTTCACTATCTCGATTCCAATGTTATCCTTCATAAGAGAAGGTAAATCATCACTCTTTGTAGCTTGTAACTTTTGCAAATGAGACGCTTTGCATGTTTCCAATTGCGCCTCTTTTTCACCATACCATATCACTACCATGAGCAAAAAAACGGTGAGTGCAGCCAAATGAAATAGTTTAGGACTCCCTTTAGGAAAAAAGTTCAAACAATCCTGCCTTATTGATGACTTGGAAATCTTTCCCCTCATCACTGATAAGTCCAAGCGTTTTAAATTTACGCAATGTTCGGGAGTGTGTTTCAGGCGTGATATTAAGAATCGTAGCGATTTTATTGTGTTTCATTGTCCGATAGAGGTTCTCATTGTCGTACAGATGTTTAGCAACCCGCGAAGTAGAATCAAGGGTTAAATGCGTTGTAATCACATTTTCAAGCAATTTTATTTTTTGAGAAAGCGATTTGATCACCTCAAACGAAACAGCAGGATTTTTAAGAAACCCCTCCTCAAATAAGGGATAGTTGATCTCAACCACACTCCCCTCTGTTTCAAACTCAGCGGTAGCAGGGAAAGGGATGCGATGTAAATTTGCCATCTCCGCCACCATCGAGACAGGATGAAAATAGTGCAAAACGATCTCATTGCCTTTCATATCTATTTTATACGCTTTTACAATCCCCTTTGTCAGAATAAAAAGCTTTTCGGATGGATCACCCTCATAAAATAAAATTTCACCTGCTTGATACTCTTTTATCTGACTGATAGCACTAAGACTTTTGATATCACCATCACTGAGGTGTTCGAATAAAAAAATACGTTTTAATTGCTCTTGCATTCCACACCTTCTATAAATTTTCCTTATTGTACATAAAAAGATCCGATAAAGGATTGATCTACATCAAACTAAAGTATCCGATTTATCGTGGAAAAAATGAATGAAAAGGGGAAGGGGATAAAATACTGTAAAGGAATATGCTTATGAAATTTTTTGATTAAAAAAAGAAAAAAGTTGGTGCGGACGGGGGGATTTGAACCCCCACACCTGTTGGCACTACCACCTCAAGGTAGCGTGTCTACCATTCCACCACGTCCGCATAAAAGAAGGTGATCAGCCGAAGCTGATCTGAGGTTTATTGAATAACTTACGCTACTAAATAAGGGTTTGCGTAAAGCGCGATAAGAGCGATTACAAGAGTATAAATAACTTGTGCTTCGATCATAGCAAGAGCGATGAACATAGTTGTCATCAATTTTCCGCCAAGACCTGGGTTACGTGCAGTACCAGCGATAGTTGCAGCAGCAGTGCTACCCATACCGATAGCTCCACCAAGAGCAGCCAAACCAAGACCAACACCAGCAGCGATCATAGAATACGCTTTCAATGTTTGGTTAGCAACATCACCAGTTGCAGCTGCAACAGCAGGTGCAGCATCAACAGCCGCTTCAACAACTGCTACTGCTTCTTCAGCACCGAATACAGAAGCTACAAGAGCGATCATAAGAAAAAGAACTTTTTTCATAAGGTTATCTCCGTGATTAATATCAAAGTCTGTTCGGATAGTGTCCCTACTTATCACTTTGTGGACGGCATTATAATTGGCAAGAGCTAAAAACTTACTGAATAAAACATAAAATGAGCCAAGCCCATTTTATGGCAGGGACAAATGTCCCTTGCATCCCCCTAAAGTTACCGACATAAATGCCGGAGATTCAAAGATTATTTAGCTCGGGCCAATCCGATTTTATTTCCTTTAAATTCAACGATCTCTACCATGATTTCATCTCCCTCGCTTATCACATCACTGACGCGGCTTATGTGCCCATCAGAAAGTTTAGAGATATGGATCAGTCCGTCGATACCGCCCGGAAGCTCGATAAATGCTCCAAAATCAACAATTTTTTTCACTTTTCCGTTGACCACATCGCCTACTTTGTACTCCACTTTTGGTACAGCAGCGGCACCGCCTACGATTCCCTCGATATGATCACGCGCCCCTTTGAGCCCTTCACGATTTTTACCCGTGAGCTTAACAGACCCTTTTTTCTTATCAATGTCGATAGTAACATCAAATTTTTCGATGATTTCACGGATAGTTTTGCCCGCTTGACCGATAATATCGCCGATAAAGCTAGGATCGATATGGAACAAATCGGTGCTTGGCAATGTACCCTCGTTTAGCTCAATTTCCTCTTCCGATGAAACCATAATATCAATAATATGGGCACGTGCATCCTTGGCTTGATAGAGTGCTTCTTTGAGAATATCGAGATGGATACCACCGAGCTTGATGTCCATTTGCATCGCAGTGATCCCCTCTTTGGAACCGGCTACTTTAAAATCAAGATCACCGTCGTGATCCTCCAAGCCCATGATATCGGTCAAAATCGCATGGCGGTCACCCTCTTGAATCATCCCCATCGCAACCCCGGCAATCGGTTCACATACGTCAATATCGCCTGCACGCAATGCCATATAGCCACCACAAATGGTTGCCATCGACGAAGAACCGTTTGATTCTAAAATTTCAGAGACCAAACGAATGGTTTGACCATTACGAACCGTTGCCCCTTCTAACGCACGTTTAGCAAGGTTTCCGTGACCCAGTTCACGACGGCGTGGTGCACCGATTGGGGAAGGTTCTCCGACACTGAATCCCGGAAAGTTATAATGAACCATAAAGGCTTCATTTTGGGTACCGCTGTCGGTAAGTCCTTCGTACATTTGAGCATCTTTCGCTCCCCCTAGCGTCAATATGACGAGAGCTTGTGTCTGACCACGGGTAAACAGTGCCGAAGCATGTGCACTTGGCAATACATTCGTCTCAATCGAAATAGGACGAACTTCGGTAAGTCCACGTCCGTCTGCGCGTACTTTTTCATCCAAAATTTGCGCTCTTACCATCGATCGTTTAACCTGCTCTATCGCTTTTTTGAGCTCATGCTCATTCCACTCCGGCTTCTCAGCCATAATGGCTTTGCGTATTGTGCGAAGCGCTTTGGAACGTTCTGTTTTTGCCATTTGATGAATACCGCGCTTCAAATCATCCGTGTGCAAAGAGCGGACATACTCAACCATTGCAGTGTCGATTTCACTAATAACATATTTTAACTCAAACGCAAATTTAGCATGGGGTTTAAAGGCTTGCTCGTATGCCGTATTAGCAACGTTTAGTTCCGCTTGCGCCAAGGCTAACACTTCGATAAGCTCATCTTCAGACATCGCATTGCTTTGACGTTGTGCTATTGCCTGCTGTCCCATGAGAGGATCTATAAATGGATCCATCAATCCCAACTCAACAATCTGAGCCTCATCACTCCCATACGCTTGCATCTCGATCATCAGCATATCGTCACGGCTGCCCGCGAGATACAAATCAAGCGTACTGGTTCGTAACTGTGAAAGAGTTGGATTGACAACAATTTCACCCCCAACTTTTGCCACACGCACCGCACTGACGGAGGTGAAAATATCAACATCCGACACATACAAGGCAGCAGAGGCGGCGTTGAGTGCCAATACCTGTAAATCGGATTCATTGTCACTGCTCAAAACCAAAATCGAGATTTGAATCGGATTGGCAAACCCTTTTGGAAACAATGGGCGCAACGATCGGTCTACGATGCGTGACGTCAATGCCTCAAAATCACTCGGCTTGGTTTCACGTTTAATAAATCCACCGGGAAACTTTCCGGCTGCGTAGCTTTTTTCGAGATACTGTACGGTTAGTGGAAGAAAATCTTCATCCACAAAATCGGTTTCATCAACAACGACGGTCGCCAAAATCACAGTATTGCCCGATTTGAGCCATACGGCTCCATTGGCTTGCGCCGCTACTTGGTTAAGAGCATAAGACTCTTGTTTGTTCTTTAAAGCAAGTTCGATAGTGTATTTCATATATTTCCCTACAATTGAATGTTTTATTTAGCAAACGAGCTTGCACCCGATAAATATTTAATATCGTTGTCGATAAAACGAAGGCCTAACCCAAAAAAGATATTTTGTGCTTGAGGATTAAAGATATTATCCCATCCTCCATACAATTCCAAATGTTTAAGCATTTGATACCGCATTTGCGCTTTAAGATGTGGGCTGGTACCTCGTACATCATTAATGGCATTCCAATCAAAAACCTCTCCTGATAATTTTAATTTATCATGATTCATAAAGTAATCAACACCAATCCCTCCGGTAGACTCGATCGCACCAAAACGCAACAATGTGTTGTCAAAACGTTTTCCATATTGTAAAGAATAATACGTATTTCCCTCAATATGAGTACCCGGAGGCTGGATTGCATCAATAGAATAATCATCTGAGCTGACCAAATCAAACATATAATACGTTTCCGGATTAGGAAGATAAGTAGCCCCTAGATAAATTTTTGCATACCCATCGCGAATCATATAATCGCTATGCATCGCCACTTGCAATTCGCTGGTTGTAAACGTACTGAGAAGCGTATCAACTCTCGAGAATGCATCCTCACCGCTTTTAAAGAACGACTCTGCCGATGTCACGGTTGATTTCAAAGAGGAACGATTTTCAGCCAAAATAGCACTAATATTGTCTTCAATTGCAACAAACTTATTGACAGCTTCCGGAACAGACTCTTCAACGGAACCGCTAATGTTGTTCATTCGCATCGTCAATGAACTGATCCGCTCCATGATTTCAGGCAAATCTTTATTAACCGTATTGGCAGTTTGCGAAAATCCTGCACTCATCTCTCTGAAATTCGAGATCGCCATTTTTAAATCAGCACGATTGTCAACAATTACCCCGTCCAGATTGACCCCGACATCGCGAAATGCCTCAATTGCTTCTTGAATCGCTGTTCTATGCTCCTCGTCGAGGGTTGAGCGAAAATCATGCAACAATAACTCCAGCTCTTTGGCGGCTGCATTGACAGAATCACTGGTTTGGTCAAACGAAGCGTATTGCTTGGACTGTAACAACGTTCCACCTGCTTGAAGGTATGTTGAAGAATCTCCAGCCACAATATTGATTACTTTTGACCCGAGCAGCGATTCCTGCGCCACGATCACCGAAGAATCATCAGGAATTTTAACCCCTTCATTGATCGTCAACGTTAATCGTACCCGCTTCCCCTCAATCGTAATGGCTTCTACTTCACCGATAACGACACCGTTCATAGAGACGTGAGTGAGTTGCTCTACACCCGACGCGTCATCCACATACGCCTGGATTGGATACCCTTTTTGACCCCATTTACCCAGCGATGTCACCTGCGTTGAAAGAAACATCAAGGCTCCCAAAATCACCACGACAAATAATCCGATTTTTGCTTCAAGTTTCATTTTTTTCCTCATTGACCATTGGTAAGTTTGTAATTGAATTCAGACCCACCAAGCGGTTTTAAGATAACGGTGATAAAGAGATACGAATCATCTACCGAATCACTCCCCGTACCGTTGGTTAAAATCGGACGGATATTTTGAACGAACCTCAAACCAAAATCGAAGCACCGTTGCGTATACAAAAATCCAATTTCGCTTCGTTTGAGCAAATCTTTTTGATAATCATACGCTATTTGACCAAAAATCCGATAATAACGGTTGTATTGATACGCCGCATCGGCTGTCCAATAACTTGAATATACCGGAACACTTTTTTGTAATGTACTATCATACAGTAGCGTATCTGTATAATAATGGTTAACACCTGCAGTGACAATCCCGTCATTATAGCGCAGAGTATTTTGTTCTTTTGTAATACGGTTTCGATCATGATTATAAGAGGTTTGATTGTAGAGCGAAATTGCACTGGTAATCTGCCATTCTAACTCATTTTGAAGCTCTCCATAATAACTTCTGGTATCATCATACCGAAAAGTTTGAGAGAGACGATCGACCAAGGATTGCTTCCCATCCTCAAACAGATAATTATTCACCCCCAAAGCCAACGTATCACTCGGCTCATTTAAGGTATAAAATTCACACGGATACCCTGCATAATCTCCCGTACTGTCGCATGAGCCTCTGTACTTTTCATAATATCCGCTGTAATAGCGACTTCCCGCTCGTGTATAGCTTATGTTGGGAGTAATGACATGCGTGAATGTTTCGTACGGTTTTACAAGTGTCGTACCCAGTGAAACCGTATGATCCAACTGAGCATAATATCCCGCAGAATAAAGACTCTCATCTTCTCCCACGCGAGGGCTGCCGTAAAAACCAATCGCCCTAGCCGATCCGTTGGCCGTATAACTAACATCCAAATAGTCATCAAATAAACTCGTCTGAAGCGTCATCGGAATATTAACATCCCCCTGAACGGCACGCATCCCATCCGGACGGTAAAAATTGCTCGCCGTTGCATCCCCGCTCAGCAGTAAATGATCTCCTAAAAAGTTTTCCAAATAGCGATGGTAATGGAGAGTCGGAAGCGTTTGAATCGTTTGACTGTATGCGACGGCTTCGTCTAAATATTGGTAATGCTTGAAATAGGCACCGGCATAATTGTCTTCACTGCTGTAATAACCGTTGATCCGTGAAAAAATTTGATTACTGGTGACGTTTTTGGTTTCATTGCTTTGCTGTAAATTGAGATAATCCACATCGTTCATCCATGATCCGTTCACATACAGTCCTGATTCACCCTCTAAATCCAAATTAAACCACTCTTTTAAAATGGCACTGTGCTGATACTTTACCCCATACCCATAATGCTGATCGTTGGCTAAATTGTAATGGGATACATAATCGCTTTGTTCTTTAAAATACCCCAGTCGAATCGACCCTTTTGACGAAGCAGTATCGACGAATCGAAAATCTGCATACATCCCTGAGCCTCGTGAAGTACGAATTTGCGGACGAAACTCGGCATCCCACCAATTGCTCGGAGCAAAATAGATGGGCTGCTCATAATAGACCCCCTCAACGTTCGACAATCCAAACGATGGCATCAGCAATCCGCTCCGTCTTGTATGATCGGTCGGATACCCAAAATAAGGAAAATACATAACAGGAACATCCTGGATATACAGCCGTGCATTGTAAATATTCACCCACATCGACTCAGTGTCATAATCGGCACTGCTAAAATGGATTTTCCAAAGCGGATCGGTAGAGTTACATCCTGAGACCATTCCGCTTGCCAAATCAATTTTGTTTTGACACCCATTCGCTTCATCGCTACTCATCCACGCATTGCTACTTTGATCGATCATATAATAAGGCTTGGAATAACGGGTGTCCGACTCTAGATTAAGCCGCGAATACTCACTGACCACATGGTATTGCCCTGCTTTAAAGAGATTAACCTCCCCTTTTGCTTCAATAATACTCGTATTACGATCATACGTCAGTTCATCGGCACTTAAAATCTGATCTTGGTAGACAATAACAGGAGAGGTATGTGCATGAACAAGTGAGCCATTTGCATCCATATTTGTGCTAATAAGCTCTACTCTATCCCCTCCTATCAAGGCGGTGACACTCGCCACCCCAAGGATCAGATAGTTACGCATCAATCACCAAAGTTCGGGCACTTAAATCGTGCCAAGTGCGTCGATACGGATCAAAAAAGCCCCACAAAAATCCAAGATAAAACAGCACCTCGCTGATAATTCTAAAGACACTTCGATTAAAAGCGCTCAAAAATCCCGGATTTGCCAACGTTTTTACCTCAATCACCCGAATTTTCATCACGATTTTTCCCAAGGTTGCTCCGTATTGCATCGTGAAAAAGGTTTGGTAGAGAATTTTTATCGCCATATATTCTAAAATAAACGTATTGATGACCAAAATCATCTCCTCAACACTTTTAGCGATAGAGATCGAGTCCCATAAAATAGCAAACAGTATGACTGTCAATAAAAGTTCATCAATACCAAATGCTGCCGCACGAGATCGAATCGATGCAAGATGGAGTTTTTCTCGCACGATGAGATTATCGAGGTGATCATTCATTATCGAAGGGCTTGATACGCGATATCGGTGCGGAGTTTTTTACCGGCAAAATGGACTTGACCACAGAGCATATAGGCACGATCACGTGCTTGCTTAATACTATCTCCCACTCCAACACATACGAGGACACGCCCGCCGCTCGCGTAGAGTTTCCCATCTTCTGACGTTACCCCGGCATAGGCTATATGGGTATTTTGAGCAATCTCGTCATGATGAATCGCATCAACTACGATTTCAGCAGGTACAGAGTTGTCAAAAGGATAATTTTTACTCGCCATCACTACGCCAACGGCATATTGGTTGTGAAACTCGACTTTTAAGGTATCAAGCTGCTTCGTAGCCGCTTTGTAAAAAAGTTCACGAGCAGGCGTTTTGAGCAATGGCATCAAAATCTCGCACTCCGGATCACCGAAACGGACATTAAATTCTAACGTAATAGGCTCACCATTAACCACCATAATACCGATAAAAAGAACCCCTTCGAAGGGCGCTCCCTCTTCTTGCATTCCCAATAGTGTCGGACGTATTACTCTCTCTTTAACTTTTTCATAAATCACGTCATCCACAAGCGGTGTCGGAGCATAAGCACCCATGCCACCCGTGTTTGGCCCTTCGTCATTATCCAAAAGTCGCTTATGATCTTGTGCAGCAGGGAGAAGAATAAAATCTTTCCCGTCACACAACGCGAACATTGAGAGTTCATAGCCGTCCAAAAACTCTTCAATGATAACGCGTAAACCTGCGTCTCCAAATGATTTACCGCTCAACATTTCCGAAACGGCAACTTTGGCTTCATCGTGACTCATCGCGATAATAACACCCTTGCCCGCACACAATCCATCCGCTTTGACAACAATAGGAGCACTCAAAGAATCAATGAATTTAAACGCATCCCCGATATGAGCCGTCTCGATGTAGCGGGCGGTTGGAATATTGTATTTAGCCAAAAAGTTTTTCATATAAACTTTGGAGCCCTCAAGCTGTGCAGCGGCTTTTGAAGGACCAAAAATCACTAATCCACGTGCTTTAAAAATATCCACAACACCATCCGTCAAAGGACCTTCAGGGCCAACAATCGTTAAATCGATCGCATTGTCAACGGCAAATTGGGCTAATTCTTCGTAATCTTTGATAGCAATATTTTCGCCCAGCATCGTGGTTGCACCGTTACCTGGGGCAAAATAGAGATTTGCAACTTCAGGGTCTTGCTTTAAAACTCTCCCTATTGAAAATTCTCGTCCGCCGCTACCAATTATCATTACTCGCATAGATTGTACCTTATGAAAAAAGTGTTGTATTACTGTTATTGAAATTATAACCTCTTAAGACATAGGTGTGTATTAAATATCAAAAAATAGATCGATTATTTGGCCCTCATGTTTCCATTTTTTATCCGACTTCAGCAAAGCAGTGATTGATTCCGTATCGACCGGTTTGGAATACAAATATCCCTGTCCAAGGGCACAGCCGTTTTCCATCAAAAACAGTTGATGCTCAATTTCCTCTACCCCTTCGGCAATAACGTCAAGTTTCAGATTATGAGCCAGCGCGATGATTGTTTTGGTAATGGCCATATCATCTGCATCATGGGGAATATCACGGATGAAGCTTTGATCGATTTTGAGTTTATCAATGGGAAGCCGCTTAAGATAGGAGAGGGATGAATATCCGGTGCCGAAATCGTCGATGGCAATTTCGAGACCCAGTTCTTTGAATGCTCCTAAAATCTGGATGGCCTCTTCTGGATTTTTCATAATATGGGATTCAGTCACTTCGATCGCAATCCACTCTTTTTGACATCCGTGCAACTCCATAACCGTGCGCACTTCATCGACGATAAAACGATTTGCGAGTGTTTTAGCTGAAAAATTAACGGCAACAGTAGGGGCATCAATCCCCATCCCATGCCATATTGCTTGTTGCTTAATCACATTCTCAAGTACAAAAAAATCGATCTCTTGGATAAGTCCGATCTCTTCACAAAAGGGGATAAAATTAGCTGGAGAAACGATCCCGAGTGAGGGATGTATCCAGCGTATTAATGCCTCCATTCCGATAAGAATACCGGTAATAAGGTTGATTTGAGGTTGATAAAAGACCTGAAATTGGTTCTCTTTGATCGCTATGCGGAGGCTATTTTCTAAAATGACTCTTTCTAACGCTTTTCCACTCATTTCACTGGCATAAAATTGATACGTGTTTCGACCTTCACTTTTGGCTTTATACATCGCTGCATCAGCATTTTTGAGGAGCTCTTCCGCGGTGGATCCATCATTAGGGTAAATGGCGATACCGATACTCAGTGTTGTATAGAGATGTTGTTCATTCATAATAAACGGCTCTTGAAATGCAGCAATCAACTTTTGAGAAACTTTGATGATCGTATCGGTATTGATCAATCCGTCCAGTAAGATATTAAATTCATCTCCCCCCATACGTGCGATAGTATCGCTTTCACGCAAAAGAAGCTGCAATCTTTTAGCGACTTCGATAAGCAGTTTGTCCCCCACCGAGTGACCCAAAGAATCATTTACTTGCTTAAAATGGTCCAGATCAACAAACAAAACAGCAATTTTCTCTTCTTTACGGCTCATTTGCTTGATGGCCATTTGGAGCCGGTCAATAAACAAAATACGATTGGGAAGGCCGGTGAGAGGATCATGTGTGGCGAGATAGTGGAGCCGATCTTGGGCAGAGTTAAGCTCGGACATATTGGTATCAAAAATGACAACGGCAGGTTGCCCCTGATAAGTGAGCTTATAGACAGTTGCATGAACCGGATAGAGGGAGCCGTCTTTACGTTTATGGAATGAATGATTGGTCAGAATCGGGCTGATGGTTTCGAGATACTGCCGAAAGATTTTGATCTCTTCTTCTCCAACATTTGGATTAATATCGGTGAGATGTAAATGATGAAGCTCTTCAAGAGTGTACCCCAAACTTAAAAGCGCTCCGTCATTGGCATAAAGGTAGTGCAGCGTTTCGGCATCGAGAATATAGACTTCCGTTGATGCGTGTTGAACAATCGCTGCAAGCTCTTCATTATGGGCTTGGAGTTCCTTTTGGATCGTAATATCAGTACGAAATCCAGCAACGATGAGAGGTTCTCCAAAGGGGTCAAAGAGAATTTTAGCACGATCGTAGATCCAGAGCCAACGACCGTCTTTATGGCGGATACGATATTGGACATGGGCACTTTCAATTTTATTGGCGATAGAACCATATAGGGTTCTTAGCGCTTTTTCTGCATCATCGGGATGTAAAAGGGCTTTCCATGATTCAATGGAACTGTGATATTCATCTTCACTGTATCCAATAATTTTAAGCCAGCGTTTGGAAACAAAGGTGGTATTTGCCTTAATATCATATTCCCAAATGCCGTCTTCAGAAGAGCTGATGGCGAATTCAAGACGTTGCATCTCCTGAGAATGCTCATAGGCGATGCGATTGTCGAGCTGACGAACATACATAACATGGTATTCTACGCCATTATGAGAAAAGGGATATCCTTTGATTTCTACTTTGATGACATTTTTATTTTTACGGCGATGGAGTGTTTGGATGGTGATGAAACCCTGTTCAGACGTCTTATCAAAGATCGTGGCATATTTTTCAGGAGTGTCCGCTATGGCGTCAATATCATTAACATTCATATGAAGCATCTCTTCACGGGAATAACCTAAGTTTTCATACGCAGCTTTATTGGCATGGACAATTTTTCCACTCCTGTCAAGCCAATAAATAGCATCAGGAGAATTTTCAATACTCAAAAGGTTCAAATGATTTTCTAAATCCAGTGTCGTTAGCTTCATAGTAAGACCCCCACATTTGAATATTTTATCATACTAAAATATAAAATTAGTTTTGTGAGATCGATAGCGTTTTTAATGTAATATTTTTTCTTTTAAGGGATACGATTAGCACCTATCGGTTGTCAAAATAGAGGTATTAAAAGGGGAAAGTTATCCGAAGCCCAGGCGGGCGTTTCGCAGTAGCTTTGGTTCTCAAAGCGTAATTAAGCAGACCGAGCATCTCTTTTCGCGGCAATCTCTCGCCATTACAGCTCAAACGAGACCACCGACACACCAAGATGACTACAAATCCACTAAGTGTATATGTAGAACCCTCAAAATGCGATTAGTCGCTTCGCCCAGGTGATAGTAATTATAACCTCAAAATCTTAAAAGGGTGATGAAATTGCCAACTTTTGCCCTTTTTCCACGCACGATTCAACGCTCGTTGTCTCACTTAACGTCGAGGGTATCCCAAAGGGCAAAGCATTTTGAGTGGTTGTACCGATAACAACAATTGAATGTGTCGGTAGAATCTCATAGTATTTTAGAAAACACTCGATAGAAGAGGGGGACGTAAAGATAAGGACTCCATCCTCTGCTATCTCTTGGGGTTCCATCGCTGTATTACAGGCCGTCTCATAAATAATCACCTCATCAATAAGCATGCCGGCATCGCGTGCACGAGAGGGCCACGAAGAAGCAATCATTTTGGGACGGCAATAGAGCCATCTTTTTGGTTGTTTATCCGATTTTAACGCATTGAAAATAGTGTCGCCATATCCCTCGGCAATCGTAATATGAACGGCACCCAACTGCTTCATGGCTTGCGCCGTGCTTTCACCGACGCAAACAACATGGAGTTTTTCCCAATTCGGTGAATAATGCCCAAGAGCAAGGGCTCCTTGTTTGGAGGTGACAACAATCCCCTCATATCGGGTAAAATCAATTTCAGGGGCCAAATAACGAATGGAGAGAACGGGGAGGTGAATCACTCCTCTAAAGGAGGTTTTGGAGATGAGATAGATGGGGCGCAAACGCGTACCCCTTATTCCCACTCGATCGTAGCAGGCGGTTTGGAACTGATGTCATACACGACACGATTGATACCGTCTACTTCATTGATAATACGGCGGCTGATACGCTCCAACAATGTATGCGGAAGATGAGCAAATGTCGCTGTCATACCATCGACCGCTTCAACAACACGGACACATACGGTGTTGTCATACGTACGATTATCACCCATAACGCCAACACTTTTGACGTTTAAAAGTACCGCAAATGCCTGCCATGTTTTGCTGTAATATCCGCTTGCTTTTAGCTCTTCAAGTAAAATTGCATCCGCTTCTCGAAGGATATACAAATCATCCTTATTCACCTCACCCATGATACGGATACCCAAGCCCGGCCCTGGGAATGGATGGCGGTTGACAAGATAATCGGGAAGACCCAATTCAAGTCCAAGTTTACGCACTTCATCTTTGAACAAATCTCGCAACGGCTCGATCAGTTCAAAATCCATCCAGTCAGGAAGTCCGCCAACGTTATGGTGGCTTTTGATCGTCACCGATGGGCCATTGACGGAAACGGATTCGATAACGTCAGGATAGAGTGTCCCTTGCGCTAGAAATTTAATGCCGTCATGTTTTTTGGCTTCTTGCTCAAATACCTCAATAAAGGTATGTCCGATGATTTTACGCTTCGTCTCAGGATCGGTAACACCTGCCAGCTTACCGAGGAAGCTCTCCGACGCATCGGCAACGACGAGAGGAACTTTGAGGTGAACTTTAAAAATATTTTCAACCGATTCACGTTCACCTTTGCGCAAAAGACCGTTATCGACAAATACCGGAATGAGCTGATCACCGATCGCTTCATACAACAATGCCGCAACTACAGAAGAATCTACTCCGCCGCTGAGAGCACAAAGGACTTTTCCATCCCCTACTTGAGCACGAATTTTAACGATTTGCTCTTTGAGGAAATGACCCATATCCCATTTATCCGTAATACCGCAGATTTTACGGGCGAAGTTACGGAGCATCAGATACCCCTCTTCGGAGTGGTTCACTTCAGGGTGATACTGCATCGCATACACCATTTTTTCTTCATTGGCGATAGCTGCGTACGGAGAGTTTGGCGAATAGGCGATGGGGACAAACCCCTCTGGCAGTACATCGACCTTGTCCGAGTGACTCATCCACACGGCACGTTCATCTTCACAATTTTCAAACAGTATGGAGTGCTGCGTCATATCGATCGTAAGCTCTGCTTTGCCGTATTCGTGGTGATCGCTTCGGATGACTGAACCACCGAAATCGACTGCGATACGCTGCATACCGTAACAAATACCAAGGACAGGAATACCTAAAGCGTACACCCCTTGATCTACTTCGTACGCATCTTTATTATAGACCGATGAAGGACCGCCACTGAGAATAATCCCTTGCGGATTTTTCGCTTTGATCGCGTCAATTTTCGTGTGGTACGGGAGCACTTCACAGTAAACTTTATCTTCGCGTAAACGACGGGCAATGAGCTGAGTGTATTGGGAACCGAAATCAAGGACGATTATATTGACATCTTTCACAGGTAAGCCTTTAGGATGGAGATGTTTTAGAGGGAAAAATACCCTTTGTATTGACAGAATTCTATCTTATTGTAGTTTAATTTTGGATATGAGTTCAATAACTTTCCATCCTAAAGAGTCACTATACTCTCCGCTATCGACCGTATAAATTATCAAAACTCATACGAAAGAGCACTCTTATACATAGTGTCTTGTTTTTCAACTCCAAGAGGCGGGCGGCTGTCGTACGTATATTTTGCACTCATACTCAAATAGAGTTTTTCATAAATGGGTACGATCAACTCCAAATCATGCGCCGTGATATAATCCGAACTGTCACCAAATTTGGGCTGATAATAGCCGACATAACTCGCTTTTGACGTTGCCATAAAATTTCTGGTATAGGCAATATAACTGTTGAGTCGAGTATTATTCTCATAAGGATTGATAAGAGGATGAGAATAGCCGATTTTTTCAGCCAACGCACCCAATCCGGCGTATCCTTTGACTAAATTATCGGAGTTGAAAAAGCGCCATCGGACATTGGCACCGGCAAGAGAACGTTCGTTGATGTCTTTGAATTCATCCTGTTCAGATTGAATGAAGAGTTCTCCACACCAGTCATTCTCATACAGAGCGTGCACAGTACGCAGATGGACATACGTTCTATCTTCGTTTTTTATCCCCTCAGATTCACCGTAACTGTATGTGAACGTCCCCCACACCAGATAGTCATTTCCTTCATCGTACTGCAATCGCAAGCCCAGAGAGTAGTCATCTTTATTCGTATTACCGCTTTTAGAGCCGAGTGATCCCGAAATCTTGCCGCTAAAACCGGGTTTGGAGCCGATGTCTACGGGTGCGATACTGATGAGTGCAAAAAGTGATGTTGAAAAAAAGAGCGGAAGGAGGAGAAAAAAGCGCAATGCAATCCTTTGTTTTTAACTGTAAAAATGTAATTATAGCAATAATCCAAAAGTATCCCCGTTCATTCAACCTTTGCTATAATCATCGGCGGTAAATCAGAACTAAACTTGGGTGCTCCCACTCCGTTATACCGTACTTGATACGGTATCCATCTGCTGTTTATGGATTCCGTGTCGCAGCACGGAATGACGAACACAACACATAAAGAAGCGACAATGATACTCTCTCAATCTCCGTGGGCTCAAAGCACCGATGATCTTTTCAAAGATCTTAGAACCACTCTTGATGGGCTAGAAGTTGCCGATGTCGAAAAACGGACGAAAAAGTTTGGCTTCAACACCCTCAAAGAAGAACAGCATTCTCTTGTATCCCTCTTTTTAGGGCAATTTACAAGTCCCATTGTTGCTATTTTGATTGCCGCAGCTTTGCTCTCGTATGTTATGGGGCAAAAAATCGACGGAATCATTATCCTCAGCATACTTCTCATCAACAGCCTTCTGGGATTTTATCAGGAATACAAAGCCGAAACCTCCATTCGTGCCCTTAAAAAACTAACCGAAACCCATAACCGTGTCATTCGTATGGGGATAGAAGTACTGATTCCCTCGAAGGAACTTGTTCCGGGAGATATTGTCCTTCTTGGCGAAGGTGACCTTATTTCTGCCGATATTCGGCTGATCGAATCTCATGGGCTGCAGGCTGATGAAGCAATTCTTACGGGTGAGGCTATCCCCTCTTCCAAACAATCCCACGATCTTCTCCCCATCGAAGCCCTCCCCTATCAACGAAGCAATATGCTATTTTCCGGTACACATATCCTCAAAGGAATAGCAAAAGGGGTTGTTACCGCAACGGGAGAGAGTACCTATATAGCGACCATTGCCAAAAGTGCGCAGGAGCAATCACCCCATTCCCCCTTGACAAGAGCACTGGCACTTTTTTCAAAACGGCTTATTTTGCTTTTGATCGGACTCTTGGTTCTTGTAGGGATTATCGGAATCGTGCAGGGGCGAAGTGGCATCGAAATGACATCCATCTTGATCGCGGAGCTCGTTTCGGCGGCTCCCGAGGGACTCCCCATCGTGGTCACTCTTATTCTGGCATTGGGCGCGTATCGGCTCAGCCGCCATAAAGTGCTCGTCACTCATCTCCCTAGCGTGGAGTCATTGGGGAGTGCTTCACTCATCGCGACCGATAAAACAGGTACGATCACGGAGGGATTTTTGTCGGTTCGCGAAATTCAAACTCAAGACGAAGAAGCCCTGAAGCTCTGTGCAGTCTTGTGCAACGATGCCAATGATCTACGCGGAGATCCGGTTGACATGGCATTGGTACGATGGATTGGAGCCGATTACTCTCGGCTTCGTGAAGACAACCCCCGTATATTCTATCACCCGTTTGATCCCCAACTTCGCCTGATGGCGACTGTCAATCAAAACGGCGGTACAGAACATCTCTATATCAAAGGGGCCTACGAGGCGCTCAAAGAAATAGCCCTTAATACGCCTCTGGAGCTGGAAAAACTCAATACGGCTCATGATGAAATGGCATTGCAGGGATTGCGTGTTTTGGCGTTTGGAATCAGTGATGAAAAATGGGAAGATCCCAAACAATGGCATATCCGAATTGTCGGATTGATCGGTTTTGCGGATGCGGCTAAAAAAGGGGCTGCCGAAGCAGTACGTCAAGCGAAAGAGGCAGGGATACGGGTCATTATGGTGACAGGGGACAATCCTCTAACGGCGCACGTCATTGCCAAAGAGGTCGGAATATGGGAAGAAGGCGATAGGGTTCTAAACGGGGAAGAGATCCTAACTATGGACGATGAACAGCTTCAAAATGCTCTAAAAAAGTGTAGCGTAGTCGCACGGGCACTTCCCGAACATAAATACCGGATTGTCAAACTTCTTCAAGCCAATGGGGAGATCGTGGCGGTTACGGGCGATGGGGTCAATGACGTCCCCGCACTCAAAGCAGCCGATTTAGGGATTGCCATGGGAAACGGGAGCGAAGCAGCAAAATCAACCGCCAAAATGGTGATTACGGATAATAATCTTGGTGTCATTGTCGATGCGATACGGCAGGGGAGAATCATCTCTGCCAATCTTCGAAAGGTGATTTTTTATCTCGTCGCCACCTGTTTTGATGAAATCATCGTTATAAGCGGAGCTATTATAATGGGGCTCCCGCTCCCCATTCATCCGACACAGATTTTATGGATCAATATTGTGACCGACGGCGTCACCGACAAAACCTTTCCGATGTGCCGGGAGGAAGGGGATGTGATGAAAAACAGACCGCGCCGTCTTGAAGCACAGTTTTTCGACCGCTGGCAGATGGCGAGGATCGGCTGGGTTTCACTCGTGAATGCATCGGTGACATTGGCTGTTTTTGTATATCTTCTCAACAGCGGAGAGAGTTATGAAATTGCTCTCACCGTCTCATTTTGTATCATTGTCACGTCGCAGTGGGTCAACGGTATCCTTGCCCAAAAAGAGGAAGAACCCTTCTTTTATAATATTCGCCGCAGCCTAACGATCAATCCTACAATATGGATCGGTATTAGCATCGGAATATCGCTGCAGATTTTTGCTTTGTATGTCATTCCGCAGTGGTTCCATGCCGTTCCTCCAAATGGAGAAATGCTGGCGACTATCGGCGGTGCGACCGTCATTGTCTTTGGTTTGCTTGAAGGTTATAAATGGGGAGAATATTGGTTAAAACGTTCGTTAATCAAAACATAACGGTTTCAACACCATCCTAAAATAATAAACTGAAAATACCATACGCACAAAGAAACAATATATCCAACCAATACCGTCCATGCAAGCTTAATATGGGATGCAAAGGTATAAATTCCGTGCATTTTTCCCATCACACCAACACCCGCCGCACTTCCAAAGCTAATAAGCGATCCGCCAATACCCGCCGTCATCGTCACCAACATCCACTGGGCATGATCGATAGAGGGATTAGCTTTAAGAACTGCCGACATAACAGGGACATTGTCCACGATGGCGGAAAGAAATCCAATCCCGATATTGACAATCATCGGATCGAATATTTCATATAATTTTGCTGCATGGGTCAAAAATCCGGCGAAATGAAGCGCACCGACTGCCGCTAAAATTCCGAAAAAGAAAAGCAAGGTGTTATTTTCAATTTTACCCATAGCATGAAAAATATCCACGTCTTGATTGTGATTTCTTTTTAGCGTGTACATATACAACTGCAAAAGTGAGAGTCCAAAAAGCATCCCCCACATCGGCGGCAAATGCATCACTTGCTTACAGATAACGGCTAGAGCAATCGTTATCACCCCCAAAGCGATGATAATCTCCCCCCCCTTGAGAATTTCGATTTTCTCAGCTGCTTCAGGATTCCCCTCTTTGAAAGGATCCAAATCGGGAACATACTTCACCAACAGATACGCCGTGATAAGCCATCCCAAAAATGCAGCGGGAAAGAGATAGAGAAAATCGGTAAAAACCCCTTTTTCTGCTGTCCAGACCATAAGAGTTGTAATGTCTCCAAACGGACTCCAAGCCCCTCCCGCATTGGCGGCTACGACGACATTGACAGCACTTGGAACCAAAAACGCTTTATTCTTTTTCTCAATCGTCAGCAAAACCGTAGAAAGAATCAAAGCTGTTGTCAGATTATCTGCAATAGGAGAGATAAAAAAGGCTAAAGCTCCCGTAATCCAAAAAAGCTCGCGATAACTATATCCCTTGGCAATCAGTTTCGATTTAAGGGCATCAAATACCCCCCGCTCGATCAATGCCTCGATAAACGTCATGGCAACGAATAAGAAAAAGAAAATCTCGGCAATTTCTAAAATAAGATGGGAAATTTCATTTTCAAACGGTTGAAAGTTCAACCCGTTAAACGCATAAAATCCCCCGATGAGGATAAACATAAACGTCCCGATAAACAAAGCCGGTTTGGCTTTATCGAGATGATATTTATCTTCCGTCGCGATAAAATAATATCCTATGATGAAAATGGCCAGCAAAAACCATCCAAACGGATGAACCGCTAAATCGACACCGTGTTCAGCAACTGCTGCTGTCATTTTTGACCTTCATGCTGCATATAATGTACCCCGATTGATTCGGTCCGTTTCAATGCCGATTCAACGATAGCGCGAGCGCTCAAAAGACGCAGTTTTAGCAATCGCCCTACTCCCGCATCCATCATCTCGTTAATTTCATCTCGCGCCTCATTCAGCCCGTTCGCGGTTCGAACAATGGAGACCTTATCCCACATAATGCGGCGAAGTCTGTCTTTTTTCTCTTTATCCTCTTGGATCTCGAGAGGTTCATTGCCTAATGCAAACTTTTGCGTACAAGGGTACAAAGGATGGCGCTGAATCATCTGAGCAGAACGCTTCCCGAACACTAACCCCTCAAGTAGCGAATTGCTCGCCAGACGATTGGCACCATGCACGCCGGTACACGCCGCCTCACCGATGACATACAGCCCCTCTACACCCGGAACCTTACCGTCCAGATCACTTTTTATCCCCCCGATCGCATAGTGAAAAGCGGGAGAAATAGGGACACGATCTTTGGGTAAGTTGTATCCCAAATCACGCAGTGCTTTATAGATATTGGGAAAACGCTCTTGAAAATACTCTTTGTCAAAATGTTCGCACGCAATATACACTTGAGAGGAGGTGCGTTGCTTATAATCAAAAATTGCCCGACTGACGATATCACGCGGTGCCATCTCTCCACGCTCATCGTATTCGAATAAAAAGCGAACCCCATTCTCATCAACGATCCACGCCCCCTCGCCTCGAAGCGCTTCTGTGAGTAAAAGTTTGCGTGCGCCGGAACCCGACACAAAAACCGTCGGATGAAACTGCATCATCTCCATAGACTCTAACGCAATCCCTTTTTCCAAACAAATTCCATGGATGTCCGCACTGATCGCATGAGAGTTGGTGTGATACTCATAGAGCGACCCGACACCGCCGCTGGCGATAATGACATTGTCCGCATAAATAAGTTTGCGAGTCCCCTCGCTTAACACTTCCACGCCGCAACATTTTTGATTCTCCATCAGCAAATCAACGACCGTCGCATTGGAAAGCATCGGATGGGGATTTTGTTGGAGCAAAAACAGATGCAAATGGCGCCCAGTAGCATCGCCCCCCGCGTGTAAAATCCGACTGCGAGAGTGAGCCGCCTCTTGTGTATACAAAAGATTACCGTTACTATCTCTATCAAACATAAACCCGCGCCCTATCAAATCACGAATCACCCCTTGAGAGGACTCACTCATCAATTTCACTGCATCAGGATCACACAATCCCGCACCCGCACCCAGCGTATCGCTGATATGCAGAGGTATATCGGCATCATTATACGCGGTGGTAACACCCCCTTGGGCATAATAGGTATTGCACTCCCACGGATGCGATTTGCTGATGACCAATACTTTTAAGCTTTTAGGAAGTTCGATCGCAGCATACAGTCCGGCGACTCCAGAACCGATTATTACAACATCATAGCGCATTGCTTTTTTCCTCTGTCGGTGATTTTTCGTAATACGGAGCGCCTTTATAGCCGCATCCGCTGAGGGCTAATGCGATACTTATCAAAATTAGGATTGACATTTTTGTCATTGATTCTCCACTTTGTCTTAAAACGTGGATGGTATAATAGCTAGCATAAATACTTGATTAAGTGATTTTAATGATTGAAAAAATACGCGACCTTCCTCACAGTGCCGGAATCTACCAATACCTTGACCCAAAAGGGCGAATCCTCTATATTGGCAAAGCCAAAGACCTCTCAAAACGGGTCAAAAGCTATTTTAATCTCACCCCCTCACTCTCCCCCAAGCAAACCCTTTCCCTTCGAATCCAAAAAATGCTCTCCGAAACCGTATCCTTGCACTACATCATCGTTGAAAATGAAAATGATGCCCTAATACTCGAAAATTCTCTGATCAAACAGCTCAAACCCAAATACAATGTTCTCTTGCGCGACGATAAAACCTACCCTTATATTTACATCGATTTGAATGAAAACTATCCCCGTTTTGATATCACCCGCAAAATTCTAAATGGGAAAAAAATCCGCTATTTCGGTCCTTTTTCCACAGGGGCACGAGACATTCTCGATTCTCTCTATGAGCTTTTGCCGTTGGTACAAAAAAAAAGCTGTCTCAAAGGCAAACATGCCTGTCTCTTTTACCAAATGCACCAATGCCTCGGGCCCTGTGAATTTCCCGTTGACATACCCCATTACCGTAGCCTGGTAGACACTGCAGCTTCTTGGATTCAAAACAAAAAACTCCTCCTCCCCAAACTCAAAGAAAAAATGGAACTCTATGCCGAAGAGCTCCGTTTTGAAGAGGCGATGACATTACGGGATCGCTGTGAGCGGATTGAAAAAAGCGAGATTAGCTCTACTATTGATTTGGCTCGTCAAGTTGCGTATGATATTTTTGCCATTGCAACCCACAAAGATCGCGGATGCATTGTCCGCCTTTTTATCCGTGATGGAAAAATTGCATCGAGTTCACACGACTTTTTTGCCGTTCATGAGAGTTTTTCACTGGATGAAGGGTATGAACGGGCTCTGGTCAATTATTACGGCAGTGAAAAGCCCCCCATCATTGCCCCCATTCTCACCTCTCACTCCTTTGAGGAAAAAGAGTGGATAGAGGAGCATTTAACCCTTCTTTTTGATAAAAAAGCCATTTTAGAAACACCCAAAATAGGGATTAAGAAGCAACTCACCGATCTTGCACTGACCAATGCCGAAGAACTTCTTAAAACCCACAAACCAAGCAATCTTGATTTGCTCATCTCACTGAAAGAGCTTTGTCTCCTCGAAAACATCCCCCATCGAATCGAAATCTTCGATAATTCCCATCTTGGAGGCGTTGCCACGGTGGGGGCGATGGTCGTCTATGCCAACGGAGCCTTTGAGAGGAGTTCTTACCGCCAGTACCATCTTCACGAGAGAGACGAATACGGCCAAATGTCCGAAATGCTTACGCGGCGTATCGAGGGATTTGCAACCAACCCTCCCCCCGATTTATGGGTGCTTGATGGAGGTTCAACCCTGCGCGCACTCGCCCTTGAGCTGCTTCACTCAAGCGGTGTCACTCTCGACGTGATTGCCATCAGCAAAGAGAAACAAGATGCCAAGGCACATCGTGCCAAAGGTTCAGCACGCGATATTCTCCATAGTGAGGGCGATACGCTGCGTCTGGAACCCTACGATAAACGGCTTCAGTTTATCCAGCTTTTACGGGATGAAGCCCACCGAAGCGCCATCACATTTCACAAAAAAACTAAGTTAAAAGAGGATCAAAAATCAAAATTTCTCTCTCTTAAGGGGATAACCCTCCCAAAGATTCATAAATTATTAGAATACTACGGTACCTTTGAGGAAATCCAAAAGGGTTCATTTGATACACTTAGTGAGCTCATTGGGACAAAAGATGCCAAAATTATCCAAAACTTATCACAAACGGAGCTAAACTAAGAATTCTTTTACCTTGTTTATGCCATATTCCTTACATTAATATTTTCAGTAGTTTTTTAGCTAAGGAGTTAAATTATGGAGAGACCCGTTCCGCTCGATGAAGAATATTTTTTTGAAGGGCGCGCCATTGTGAGCGAAACCGATTTAGAAGGTGTTATAACTTTTGCCAATCGAAAATTCTGTGAAATCTCAGGGTACAGTGCTGCTGAACTTGTAGGAGAACCCCATAATATCATCCGTCATCCCGATATGCCAAAAGCGGCATTTGCGCAAGTATGGAAAACGATCGAAGCAGGGACTATTTGGCACGGATTGGTCAAAAATCTACGCAAAGATGGAAAATACTATTGGGTAGACACGGAAGTTTCTCCTATGTATGACAGTAATGGAAAGGTCAAAGGGTACATGGCTGCCCGTAAGCCAGCTTCTCGTAAAAACATTGAAGAGACTGCAGAAATTTATAAAAAAATGATCGAGCAAGAAAAATAGGAGGAGAGAGTGCTACTATACAATCACAAACAAGAGTTCATGGGGATAGACGATGAGGGGTTAAAATTACTGAATTACCCTTCCCTAGAAGAACTCTTAAAGGTTTGCACCGATGTTGCCGATCTTTTCGCCAACGAACCGGGGTATATTCATAATTTTAAAAATTTTGGATGGATCGATTTTCTCCTCCATGCCGATTCGGATGCCTCCAGTGCACTCGTTCACGCTAATGGGCGGGTATTTAGCTGTCATCTTACAGTTACCTCATTTTATTTACGAGACAACCCTTCACAAAATGGGTATCGTGTTGAAATGTCCCATATCAAAAGTGTCAGCGGCGAGGAGGTCAAGCCTCATATCATAACCCCAAAAGAGCCTCCAAAAGAGTTCATACCTCCCCATATCAATGTGAGTGACTTCGTCCCCTCCTCTCTTCCGGATCATAGCCATATCACACCGACACGCTTAAGCGAACCCAGTGTTTTAGATATTCCCGTTGCTGAATTCTCTGCACATGATGAGAAAGAAGAACTATACGCCGACTTCACTCCATCACCGAAACACATTGAGATTGATGAGCCCTTAGAAGCCTCTTTCTTACAGGAAATCACAGAAGAAGTTGAACCCCTAACCCCTGTAAAATCGGTTGAAAGCGCACAGTATACTAGCAATGAAAGAGAGTATCTTTCTCATCACAAAGTTGGGAATGACTATCTTTACAATCCTAATATTGCAGCAAACGAGCTTGGTCTTCCCGTTGATCTTATTGAAGAGTTTATTGGCGATTTCATTCAACAATCCTACGAATTCAAAGAGGCTCTTTTTGAAGCGTGTGCAAAAAATGATTTCAATAATCTCCATATTTTGTCTCATAAACTCAAAGGGGTTGCAGCAAATCTTCGTGTTGAAGATGCTCTTGAAACCCTCAGTATTATCAATACCTCCATGGAACTTGGTGAGATTGAGGCGAACTTGAAATATTATTATAATATTCTTGCGAAGCTCGAGGGCAAGGAGAGCGACGATACCTTCTTTGCAAAATCCTCCGATGTCATTACACCCGAAGCGATAGACGATATTTATGCATTCACGCTAAAGCAGCATGATGACGAGCCTCTTATGGTACACCAAGAGGAGATTAAGATATCAGATCCACGTGAAGATCAAAGCAGATACGAAGAGGTCCCTTTTGAAAAAGAGCTTTTAGATCTCAACTCTACCATCACAGAGTCCAAAAAAAGCATTGAACCTGTCATAGAAGATTCTTCGGAAAATATCCCTGAACCTCTCCACTATGATTCACACTCAACCGCAAGAGCATTGGGAATCGACCCTGCCTTTATGAATGAATTACTCTCGGATTTCCGACATGATGCACAAATGATTAGTGAGCAGATTGTAAGCGCAATCGGTGCCTTTGATACTGCTCTTTGGAATGAAAGTGCTTCGAAGCTTAAGGGAATCAGTGATAATCTTCGTCTCACCGAAATATCCGATGAACTTGCAGTTCTCATCAAAACCCACGACGCGCAAGAGGCTAAAAAAGCTTCTATTCGCCTTATGGGCTATCTCGATCAACTTTAAGAGGAACGACCATGCATTTAGGACTTAAAAATCGACTTCGCCTCATCAGTCTCCTTCCGATTCTGATTTTGTTTTCACTCGCCAGTTACTATGTGTACAGTTCATATATGAGTTTTCAATCCGCTCAAATATTACAGTCACGCTTGGAACAAAATAAACAGCTCAACGATTTAATCAACAATGTCTCTCGCGAACGAGGGATGACGGTGATGTTTTTGGGAAATGCTTCAACGGCTACTCTTAAATCACTTCAGGCACAGCGCCGGATCGTAGATCAAAAAATCAAAGAGTTTACTGCCAGCTACCCCTCACCTCAAATCACCGCCATGATTACTGCTTTGGAAAAAGCACGAAATCAATCACGTCCTTCTGTTGATAACCAGACGGCTGACTTCAATGAAATCTTTGACGATGTTTACGGAAAAGCACAAACAGCGCTGATTGGTGAGCTCTCTGCATTGGCCTCAGTTCAGCTTGATGACCAAATCGCTTCTATGGAAGGGAGCTATTTCTCCCTTATACGAGCCAATGAGCATACCAGCTTAGAGCGTGACTATCTGACCTATATCCTTTCACGAGGGACGGCACTGGAAGATGAAGAGCTTGATCGCTGGCTGGGGCTTGTTGCAAAAGCGGATGCTCTCAATTTTGACAGTATAAGTGAAAAAAATCTTAAAGCATCCCTCACAGCCTCTCTCTTAACCGAAGATAATGTTGAATTGTTTCAAGATATTACCTCTGAGCGCAGTACAATCTTACGCTCTAGCAACGAAGGGCAGTTTGAAACGCAATCGGGCATTTGGTTCGCCATGCTTTCCGAAAAAGTCAATGCTATCAATGAAACTGAAAAATTCTTGATTAGTCAAATGGATGCACGAGCAACCGCGGTTAAAACACAAGCGGTGCAATTTCTTATCATTGCCATTACGGTATGGCTTGTAGCGGTTCTTATCGGTATTTTAGGTGTTCTCCTCTCTAACGAGATTGCAAAAAATATTAAAAATCTTGAATCGGTTCTCAAGCGTGTTGCTGAAGATACACACGATAATGAAGCTGAAGCTCTGAGCCAATCAATTAACCTCGATACCGCAGAGGGTACGGCTCAGGCCTACTCGCTGCTAGAACGTATCATTGAACAAACCATGACCGATAAACAGTACGCAATGGAAGCGTCTGAAGCCAAATCGATGTTCTTGGCCAATATGTCACATGAAATTCGTACACCTCTAAACGGTATCGTAGGATTTACTGAATTGCTCAAAGACACTGAGCTCCATGATGAACAGCGTGAATTTATTGATATTATCGAAAAAAGTTCTGAAAATCTCCTTGAAATTATTAACAATATCCTTGACCTCTCTAAAATTGAGAGCAACAAACTTGAAATTGAAGACATTGCCTTTAATGCAATGGATGAGTTCGAAAGTGCCGTTGAGGTATATGCCGTTCGTGCATCTGAAAAACATATTGACCTTGGGTGCTTCATTGACCCTAGCCTTGAGCGACCGCTCAAAGGGGATCCAACCAAAATCAAAGAGGTTATCATTAACCTTCTCAGTAACGCCGTTAAATTTACCAACAGCGGTGGAAGCGTCAACGTCGATGTTCGCCGTATCGAAAGCGATGAACCGAATCGTGCTCTTGTACGCTTCCAGGTCAAAGACAGCGGTATCGGTGTCACCAGTGAGCAAAAATCACGTATTTTTGAAGCCTTTGGGCAAGCAGATACCTCCATTACCCGCAAATATGGCGGTACAGGTCTTGGTCTTACGATCTCAAGCCGTTTCGTAGAGCTTATGGGCGGTAAACTCGACCTTGTCAGTGAGCCGGGCAATGGAACAATGTTCTTCTTTACATTGTCATTTGAAGAAATTGAGAGTCTCAATGAGCCTATCAAAGGATCTTTTACCAATATCAATGCCGTTATTCACGAAAGTAAAACCAAGAAAAAGCTCCAAAGTACCTATCTTAAAGAGTATCTTGATTACCTTGGCGTAAGTTATACGACGTTCAATGAAATGGAAGAATTAAAACTCTTAGAGCGTCAAGTCAATTATGACCTTCTGTTTATTGATAACGATTATATTAATGATGACGAACTGATCCAGTTTGCAGCTGCTAATGAGCAACTCGTCCTCATTACCAAATCCTACTATATGAAAAAAATCGACTCTATGGGGCTGGAAGTATTCAAAGTTCTTTACGAACCGCTCAATAGTTCAAAAATTCGTTCCGTACTCGAATCGTATGATGCGGAAGCATTTAATACTCGTAAACAAAAATCTTCACGCCGTAAAAAGTTTGATGAAAAAAATTCTCGCTTTGCTGCAAATGTTCTGGTTGCTGAGGATAATGTCATTAATCAAAAACTCATCAAGCGGACGCTAGAGGATTTAGGACTTACCATTACTGTTGCAAACAACGGTCTTGAAGCGTTTGAAAAACGTAAAAATGGCGAATTTGATCTTATCTTCATGGATATTCAGATGCCAGTTCTTGACGGGATGGAAGCAACTCAAGAGATTTTGGATTTTGAAGAGGATTATGGTCAAAATCATGTCCCTATCATCGCACTAACTGCCAATGCTCTTAAAGGGGATCGCGAACGCTTTATGGCAGTAGGGATGGATGAATATACAACCAAACCACTTGTCCGTAATGACATTATTACTTTGCTCAATAATTTTCTTTCTCATAAGATTATCGAGATCAATGTTGTCCCAAAATCAGTCGATGAGCTTATTAGCAATGATCTAATTGAGACACAGCCTAAAGAGGCACAAGAAGAGGTAGCCATTCTCGTCAATGAAGTGCCTAAAGAGGTGATTGTGGATGAGATACCTGAAGTAGAGAGCGTTGTTATCACAGAGGAAGCTACCGTACTAAATGAGCCGGAAGAGCAAGAGATAATTTCGGAATTAATCTCTGCTTTCGATGCGGATATTTTGCTTGCCAAACAAAATCCAATCGAGATGAAGCTGTTTGGCCGTATTCTTGATGATTTAGGCTACACCTACGTCAGTGTTAATAGCACAGACGCTTTAAAGAGCAATATCATAAATAAACATTACAAGCTGGCATTGTTTGATAAAACATTACCCAATCTTGATCTCAAAGAACTCTATGATATAATCCGCTCTAACAACAGCGATATATCATTGGTCATGCTGATTGATCCCAATGTGGATACCGATCAAAATGATGCAATGTACGTCCATGAGATGATTAAAAATCTTGTTAATAAAGATCTTTTACGTCTCGTATTTGAAAAATTTATCTAAAACAGGAATCATAAATGGACGGTAAAAAACTTAAAATTCTCGCAGTTGATGACGATATGATTAATCTAAAGTTATTGAAATCGATGTTAATGAAGTCGCCGAATGTCAGTGCGGTTGTAGAAGCCAAGAATGGTGCTGATGCGATTGGAATACTAAAATCACAAGATGATATTGATATCATCCTACTTGATATTATTATGCCTGTTATGGGTGGTATCGAGATGCTGAAAGTCATCCGTGCCGATGACTCTCTTCGTCAGCTTCCCGTCATTGTCCTCACAACCGATGAAACCAAAAAAGGGGAAGCATTGGAATGTGGAGCAAACGGATTTCTAATGAAGCCAATCCGCGAAAAAGATGTTGTCTCTAAAATCGCGCAACTCACTATTTAATTTTACTCCTCTCAACAATCGTCATTCCTCTTCTCTCGTCATGCCGTACTTGATACGGTATCCATTTACTGTTTGTGGATTCCGTGTCGTAGCACGGAATGACATTACAGCTTCTGCCAAGACCTTTTATGAACCCGTATCGGCTCTGTAGAGAGACTACGATCCGTTACCGTTACATCCATCAATATCATCGTATCCTTGCCCGTACCAACCGCTAAAATATGGGTATCGTCACAGTTGACAGGCTTTGCTCCACGAAACGAATAAGATAACGTTACATTAGCATCAAACATGGGGTTATTGCTGGCATCATTGACGGTAATCTTAAGGTTTTCCAAACAAAGGCTTCCTGCTGCCGGAGAAATATCAAATCCCTGCGCCCGCATCACAGCAAACTCTGTAGCACTCAGTGCTAACAGTTCTGCTTGTGCACGAAGATAATTGTCACCGGTAGATTTAGTTCCAGTAGCCGCATTTCCGAGTAATAATACCCCTCCAAGTGCCACAAGCACCACAACAAAAATTGCCAATATCATCGCAAACCCGGATCGTTTAGTAGCGTACATGAACTCTCCTTTCACGACAGATTTCATTCGTCTTGGTATTGCTCACACTTAGATTCGTATCCAGCCCTCGCATACAAACTTTTAACCGCCACACCAGTCCTCTATCGGTTAAGTTGTTCTCAGCTTGAAAATCTGTACCATTATAATCAACATAAAAACTGGCAACATTGCGCCCTAAAACATTTTGGCTACCAGCAGTATAACTCTCATTACGCCATGGACGAAAATTACTGTACATCGTAAAATTACCATCATCCAACACCCGAAACGCATAGCCTGTACGGATGAGATATTTTCGTCTGCCATCGGTCGCATTATGCTCTAAATCTGCATCCATAGTTAATGCTGTTGACGTAAAGCTGTTAATCGTATGAAATCCGGCAAGACCGCCAGCACCATCCCAATTGTACCGGCTACAAGTACTATTATCATCTCTCTCAAAAGTAATATTACTATCATAAATAGCGGATTGAGCTAACCCTGACCCTGGGAAAAGCCCCCCTATGACCGTATCTGCCATCGTATAGTTGGCATCCGCCGCCGCTAATATAAGACCAGCGACCGTAACATCCTCGCTCCACCCCGGACGATTACCCGAAATTCCCCGCAAACTGTCCTCATCAACGGCGATAAAGGCAACCGTATAATCAGCAGCATCATTTTCCTCTGGAGGACCATAACAGCCTGTTGCACCATCACGGTCGAGATTAACGATGGAATTCATAATAGCTGTTTCAAAATATTTGGAAAGCTGTTCAAGTATATGATCGGCTTCGGCTACCCTCTTACTGTACTCTTGAGTACGGTATATCCCCTCATAGTATTGGCGTATCGCTTCGAGGGCAATTCCCCCTACTATTCCCATAATCACAATGACAAAGAGGAGCTCGATAAAGGTAAAACCGCGACGGTAATGGTGAAATCTCATCTAATTGCCTTTGTTGGATTTAAAAAATGTCAACGTCGTATCCACACCCAAAGCAGTATTATTAAACCGTGTTACCACACGCTTGAGATGGCTCGTTCCTGACGCTGACGGAGCCATTGCTGTAGACGAGCCAAGAATCCAAGTAGCCGTTTGTGTGCTGCTTCCAGTTAAAGGGGTAACGGTTGATGAAACATACGTCACTCGATATGTCGCTGTTATATCGTAACTCTCCCCCGTAGAAGTCAGGATCGTTATTGGCTCACTCCCATTATTAAGCTGTTCGATACCATTCGCGAGAATACCGCTTCCTGTGCTAGGTATACCAGACGGAGCATTCAGTATATCACACCGCATCGAGGAGACGTTTTCATCCGAACCGATACGATAACCGCCAACTCGAGAACAATTTAGATCTGCCATTGCATTAATATTTAGAATTCTTGAATCTGATATTTCGTAGTTATCATCCCAGCGTGTCTGAAATTTATCGAGTGTCCATCCCGATAAACGGGACATCACATCATCATCGATCGCCATCCCTTTAGATGCTTGAGACGCAATCGACATCATCGAGGGGATTGTCATCACACTAATTGCGATAATGACAATCGCAAAAATAAGCTCGATCATCGCCATTGCAGGACGCATGCTGTTAGCCCTCATCATCGAATTGCCGGAGCATAGTCACTGGTACTTCTCCATCCTGTGCTCGTAGAATTTTTATTATCTTTCGTAGATTCAGAAACGCTCTCCGCGCTACCCGTTCTTCCTACCAAGTTTCCTATTCTAATATTAAAACACGGATGCGTTAAGCAGTCAATAGCCGTAGGGTTGACAGGTTCAAGATACCCCAATGCATTAGGCGCATACCACAACCACCCCTCTGTATTAATGTGTGCTGTATAATTTCCCGAAACCGGATACCCAGGAAAATTATAGGTTTTTGTTCCATTCGTATCATACAGTGATGCAGTGGGATTAGCTCCTCCTGTCAACACAAATTCAATACTCATATTTCCATCCTTGGACTCCGAGTCATGCAAGCTATTTATATACCACAGCGAACCTGCTGGATATTCTGTTAATGATGGCACCACATTCAGAAGATTGGGGGCATTATACACTTCGTAATACGCGAATGCATCAAACGGTGTATTTCTGGTAGCCCGTACATTTAAAGTCCCAATACGACCATACACATGGGTTACATTAAAGTCCATCAGAGTCGTTCCATTTGCATTACCAACTATTCCATCCGCTTGACGACTGCACTCACCCGCTACGGTGCACGTCACATTGATATCCTTATATTCAACTCTTTGCGGATCAAGCGGTGTCGTCGTATTGCGGTCGAAATTGAGTCGTATTACCGTTCCGACAACACCATTATCAACTTTTGTAAAATTGCTGTCATCCACAGTAGTTTTCATCACATTTGCTGCAACATTGGTTTTATTTGAATCAAAAGCTTGAACTCCCGCTGCACTGCTGTATACCACCCTGGAAACAAAAGGGGTTGCCAATGTCGTATTAGCATTGTGTCCCATGGTTACATTCAAATCTTTTGCATAACACTCTTTGACAAAATTACTTAATTGATTTCCCGCAAAACCAACAGCGCCTATTGTTCCCGTTGATCGAACCGACATATTCATGTCATTGGCATTGGCTAAATCAGCATCATACACAAATCCTTCCCCCCCGGCAGTAATTGCAGCTGCCGTTGCACCTAAACCGTGTGTCAATGCTAGATTAAATTGGTAAGGATGAAATGTCATCAAATAATCTCTATATTTTAGATTATTTTCAACATTATCATGTCTACTTTCGATAGTACATCCGACAAGATTATTGAGGGTTGTACCGGTTAATGATACACTCAATGCCTGCAACGGAACAACTGTACTGTTTACAAGACAATCATCTCCGGCTAAAAAATGGCTGCCTGTCTGATGAGCTTGCATTAATGGATCCCAATCCACTGCCGTCCATGTTTTATCGATAATATTCAGTCGATATTCCCCAACTTGATTTAAAACTCCATTACCATTAAAGAAACCATCACCTATATAAAAACTTTGAGGTGAACTGTTTGTATCATTACAGCCTGCTGTGCTCGGCGCTGTTGCGGGTTCCCAAACGAGAGTAATATTAAAATCATTACTGGCTCCTCTAAAATCCCGCGTGTATCCCAGCGTATTGGTATTATCAATGTGATTTGTCGCATTGATCTCATAATTGTAAATGTATCCACCCGCCATATTGACACGTGCACTATTGGGAGTAAGCACACCTGTTCGATCGGTCGCAAATGAACTGAGCGTCGCATTCGTTGTTTGATTGATATCTTTTAGATTGACAGTATAGCTCTCTGGACGGATTGCAAAGTTATCGCGTGAACATAAGATATTGGTATTGTATCCATACAAACACTCCATACATATCGCTAGATTATGCTTATCAATCCCCTGATTTCCAGCATTTCCGCAAGCAACAGCTACAAGGGTAGTTGTATTTCCCGGATTAGAAGGTATTTCAACAGGTTGTGAACAATGCTGAATATCTTGGACCAATTGCGTAAAATTTAAAATCTTCGTCTCACCTGGCTGTGTCCCTGGCGCCGTTTGAACCAACGAATCGTTACCGTCATTCGTTACATTAAACGATACCCTATACGCTGCATTGGTAGTAGCTTTTTTGAAAAAATCTTCTGCATTTGTCAGCGTTGAAGCAGCTAGCACAATTCCATCAGAAACTGCCCCATCTGCAATTGCCGTATTAATCGTATCTCTATTAAAATTGATTTGCGAAACATTATTATCAAACGTCACCCATACTCTAGGAGTCATTGCACTAGAGGGTTCATGGCACGCTGCATCGACATCATGAAATTGACTCGCATCGATGAGCTCAACGGCAACGGTTGTACTAACGGATTTCGGAGTATCGGTCAAATTGGCATCAAATGCGGCAATGCGAAAATTACCGGGGCGTTTTACTACTTGCGTTGTGAGATTATAATAGCGATTTGCCGTAGCACTATTGTACAATCCCGCATCAACTACACTAAAAATCCCCCATTCTGGGGTATA
>JAUYSQ010000144.1 GCA_030696285.1 Sulfuricurvum sp.
ACCAAACAGCCCTAATATTTTTCTATCCTTCCCCTCTATGGCACTTATAATCTCATACGCTTGTCGTTCATGATTTTTGATCAATGACTCCAGAGGTAGAGGTTCCAATGAGAGACCCGTCTCCATTTCGATAAATTCACGAAATGACAAACCGTGCATAGGATACACTACCGCACGACGCGATAGATCGTGGCTACCGTGCGAAAGTTCGAGTGCCGAGCTCCCCGTAGCGATGACGCGTAGTCCCGGGAAAGAGTCATGTATCATCTTCAAATCACCCGACCAATTCTCAGCCTTGTGAATCTCGTCGATGCACAATAGCTTTCCTTCGTTTTTATAAAAAGCTTCCGCGATGGCGTAGAGCGTATGGCTTTGAACACTTCGGTGATCCGCACTGATATAAAGCACTTCTTTGGAGATAGGATCGGTGGTGTAGCGCAGTATTGTTTGGATCAGTGTTGTCGATTTACCGATACCGCGAGGGCCCGTGATGATCGACATTCTGTGATCGAAGGTGTGGTTTTTTAAAAAATAGCGAACATACTTTTGGTTAAGAAGACGAATAAAATCACGGCTTTGGATAAAGAGTTCATCAAGCATAATGTGCCTTTTTATGTATAGTAATACAATTATACTACTTTATTAGATGTATTGCTATACATTTTTAAAGAATTTTTTTGCTGAAAAGATACGTATGATAAGATTACTAAAAAAACTGTTTCGAATCCGCACTAAAAGATATAGGGAATACCATATTACAAATATGGCGTTTGGGTGTGTGGAGTAAAAATCAAAAATAATTGGCTAAAATAAATTTGATCGTTGATTAAAATGGGTTAAATCATAAAAATGACTTTATTCAGAGGGTTAAATTTTTATTGAAAATAGTAAAAAAATAGATTCGTCCCCCGTGTCGTCCCCCAATGGAAAAATAACTGTGTTGCACTTGATTGTTGAATGGGCGCTGTAATTTCGATGTTTGAAGGTGGTGGGTCTTGCAGGATTTGAACCTGCGACAACTCCGTTATGAGCGGAGGGCTCTAACC
>JAUYSQ010000147.1 GCA_030696285.1 Sulfuricurvum sp.
TGGTTTTAGCGCTTCAAGCGAGACCAAAGCAACCACCTTTTTTCGTGATGGGCATACAGCACGCAACGATGGGAACAGTGTCGATTTGGATGTGGAAAGTTCTGAATTGGCTAAAAATTCCACGATGTTTAATGCTCTCACTGCGGCGATCAAAAAAGATTCTATGATCTTCAAAAGCGTTATTGACGCTAGTAGTAAAACCTCGTAAGGATTAAACAATGGCATTTCTTGATAGTTTTGATATTAGCGGCTATGGTTTATCGGCACAACGTGTTCGTGTAAACACCATCAGTTCGAACATCGCCAATGCCCAAACCACTCGAACTGCCGAAGGCGGGCCGTATCGTCGCCAGGAAGTCGTTTTTAAAGCGGTTGATTTTAATAGCGTTTACAATCAAGCGCTAGAGAGAAGTACCAATCAGCTGGGCTACTCCGATCCGCTCAAAGAGGGATTGTCAGGTTTGAAACCGAATCCGGCCATTATGAGTGTCATTGTCGATAAAATCGTTCGGGATGATCAGGCTCCGAATATGAAATATGACCCGTCTCATCTCGATGCCGACACCAAAGGATATGTTGCCTATCCCAATATTAATCCTGTTATCGAAATGGCCGATTTAGTAGAAGCGACACGTTCCTATCAGGCAAACGTAGCGGCATTTGAAAGTGCCAAAAATATAGCAAGCGGTGCAATCAGCATCTTGCAAGCATAAAACTAAGGAATTATAATTATGGCTGACATTCAAGCAATCAAATCTCTCTCAACCACCGATTTACTTAGGACAAAAAGTGGCAGTGGCATTGAAAACGGCGGAGTTGATTTTGCCCAAGAACTAAAAGCTGCATTGGGGAATGTCAATCAAATGCAAGTCGAGAGCGAACACGCTATGAGCGATATCGCCACCGGTTCAGTCAAAGATCTCCATCAAGCCGCTATCGCCATCGACAAAGCGGAAATCAGTATGAAACTGATGCTCGAAGTACGCAACAAAGCTCTCAATGCGTATAAAGAAATTACCCGTACGCAAATGTAACGGGTATACTTTTTTATGCAATATTCCAATAAATCTCAAAAAATACTCGTCTTATTCTTTGTACTTCTTCTCGGTTTTGGAATTTTCCTCGCCGTAATGTTTTATACCGCAGTTCATGAGCGTGATATCCCCTCTATTTACTCCGAAGAAAATGCCAAAGCTCAGCGCGGAACCATCATAAGTGCCGATGGTTTTCGCATTGCTACCACCCAAAAGCTCTACAAAGCCGTTGTCAATACCCGAAATATTGACCCCGATAAAGAAGAATTGTTTGTGCAGCTTTTTAGCATTTACAGTGGGATTGATCCTAAAGAAATCCGTCAGCGCCTCCATACCAGACGGGGATCAGTGACCCTTAGCTATCACATCGGACCCAAAGAGGCGATGTATCTTAAAACGCTCGCATTTGAGCTTCGCAAACTGAAAGTCTTTATCGAATACGAACTCCCTAATCATCAACGCGTCTTGCAAGGGCTCAACATCATAGAAAGCGGTGAAGCACGCGAATACCCTTATCAGACTCTCCTGGCTCCCCTGATCGGGTATCCACGCAAAATGGAAGAGGATGGATACACCCGCATCTATGGGATCAAAGGATTGGAAAAATTTTTCGACGAAGAACTCAATCCTCAACAAAACAAAAGTCAACGTGCTATGCGCGATGTCAACGGCTATCTCATTCTTAATAAGCAAAGCTCCATCAAAGCACAAATCAATGGCTTTAACCTTAAACTGAATATTCCCATAGCGCTCCAAGCACGCACGGAAGCAATCACTGATCGGATCAAAGAGCAACTCAAAGCCGATGAAATCATGGCCGTCGTTATGGAATCAAAATCGGGAAAGATTCTCACACTGGCAAGCTCAAATCGTTTTGATCCCAGCCATATTCGAAAAAATGATTATCCCGCCCTAAATACCAATGCTATTGAATACAGCTTTGAGCCCGGATCGGTCATCAAACCCATCATCTTTTCCCTCCTTCTTGATCGTCATCTCATCAACCCTTACGATATGGTCAATGGGCATAATGGACGCTACAAACTGGGAAGAAAAGTGATTGTCGATGAACACCCATTTAGTCTCATCAGTGCTGAGGATGTCATTGTCCACTCTTCTAACATCGGTATCGCACAACTGGCTCAAAAACTCAATGGAAACGAATTTACCGAGGGACTCAGCCGTTTTGGATTTACCCATTTTAGCGGAGCCGATTTACCCTACGAAAAGCGGGGCTCTATTCCAAGTTCTGCGCAACTCAATAATTATCTCTATAAAGCGATTACTTCGTATGGATACGGGATGCGTGCCAACTCGATGCAAATTCTCAAAGCCTATAATGTGTTTAACAACGGTGGCCGTATTGTCAATCCGATGGTCGTAGATTCTCTTATCGATGATAACGGTCGAGCAATGCCGATGCAGGTGCAAGAACCCATTCAGGTAATTACTCCCGCTACCGCGCAAAGGATGAAACAAATTTTGATCAAAACGGTCAATGTTGGGACGGGAGTCGGTGCAAAAACTCCCGGAATCGAAGTGGGAGGAAAAACAGGAACAGCCCATATCGCCAAAAACGGTCAATACGTCAATAGTTACCACACTTCTTTCGTCGGATTTGCCAATGATGATAAGCACACCTATACCATCGGTATCACGGTTATCAACCCTCGCACCGTCTATTTTGCGTCCATCACCGCCGTCCCCGTATTCAAAGCAATCGTCGACATGATGGTCGAAGAGCACTATCTCAAACCTGATCCTAGAGCCGTGGCAGCCGCTGCAGCAGAGGCACCACACGCTCCCCTGCACTAATTAAGTACACTCATTTTCGTCATACCCTATAGGGCACAAGAACCTCTTCGAGGTCCTCGGGCTCACGTGCCCTATAGGGTATTACCCGGGGGATCCATCCCCACTAAGCGAAGCTGGATTCCCGCCTTCGCGGGAATGACAGAGTATCTATGGTTAATTAAATTTGGTATTACATCCAGACGTTATCAATAAGCCGGGTTTTCCCCACTCGTGCTGCGACTAAAACAATGGTATCTCCAATAATAACGTCCGAAATTGATTCAAACGCTCTATTTACTACGGCAACATATTCGACCTCTAAAGGGTCCAAAATTGCCATCATCGCGGTCTGAATTTCATCACTTTTTAGATTTCCCTGCATCACCATTTTTGTAGCACTCTTAAGGGCTGAGGAAAGTTTTAATGCCTCTTGACGCTCCTCATCGTTTAAATAGACATTACGGCTAGAGAGAGCTAACCCATCTTTCTCACGCACCGTTTCCATCGGAACAATCTCGATATTCAATAAAAAGTTACGAACCATTTGCGTAATAAGGGTAAGTTGCTGGGCATCTTTTTTCCCGAAATACACTTTTGTAGGACGAACAGCATTGAGCAACTTCATCACCACTGTGAGCATACCGTCAAAATGACCGGGGCGTGAAGCCCCCTCGAGGATATATCCGCGAATAGCGGGAGCGCAGACACTCACCTCATCGGCTTCATACATTGATTCGGGATAAAATAATACATCCACACCGCTAAGTTCACAGATTTTAAAATCGGCCTCTTCTCGGCGCGGATATTTGCTCAAATCCTCCCCTGCTAAAAACTGCGTCGGATTGATGTAAATAGAGACCACTACCACGTCATTCTCTTTACGAGCTGCTTCGATAAGAGTCCGGTGCCCGATGTGCAGGGCCCCCATTGTGGGGACGAAACCGATTGACCCCAAGGAGCAATCCAAAACCTCTCGTAATTCTTTCACCGTCCGTGCGATAATCATTGTTTTAGCCTCATTAGAATATAATCACAATTATATAATACTACCACAGGAAAAACAGTGGATCATTACGAATACACCGAATTATTAAAAACTCTGACGATCAAAATGCAAAACATCACCGATGTTGTCCGTCCCAAGGATATTACTGCACGTCTAAGTGAAATTACCGATTTAGAAAATTCAGATGGCTTTTGGAATGATGTCACCAATGCAGGGATAGTCCAAAAAGAAAAAACGCAACTTGAACGTCGTCTTGGCAGATATTCCAAAACGTATAATACCCTAGGTGATGCCATAGATTTATATGAAATGGCAAAAGACGAGGGGGATGAAGAGACCATCGAATCTCTCTTTGAAGATGCACCAAAACTTGAAAATCAGGTCAAGCAGATGGAAGTGGAAGTTCTCCTCAGCGGTGAGCACGACAGTCACAATGCCATCGTTACGATCCATCCGGGAGCGGGAGGAACGGAGTCACAAGACTGGGCTTCCATGCTGTTGCGAATGTACACCCGCTGGGCGGAACGCCATGACTTTAGCATCGAAATGCTCGATTACCAATCGGGGGATGAAGCTGGGATCAAAGACGCTGCTATCCTCATAAAAGGGATCAATGTCTACGGCTACCTCAAAAACGAAAACGGTATCCACCGCCTTGTCCGTATCAGCCCGTACGATTCCGCTGCCAAACGTCACACGAGCTTTACCTCTGTTCTCGTCTCGCCTGAATTGGATGATGACATCGACGTTGAAATCGAAGACCGCGATATCCGCATCGATACCTACCGCGCATCCGGTGCAGGTGGGCAGCACGTCAACAAAACCGAATCAGCCATCCGTATCACCCATATCCCGACAGGAATCGTTGTACAGTGCCAAAACGACCGTTCACAGCATAAAAACAAAGCAACTGCTTTTAAAATGCTAAAATCCCGTATCTACGACCTCGAGCTCGCCAAACAAAAAGCCGCCGTCGATGGGGTCGAGAAAAGTGAAAATAGCTGGGGACATCAAATCCGCTCGTACGTTTTAGCTCCCTATCAGCAAGTCAAAGACACCCGTTCAGGGATACCGTACTCCAACATTAATGCCATTCTTGATGGAGATATTGACGAAATGATTGAAGGTGTCCTCATTTCCCTCAACCGCAAAGATGACGAATAACAATACCGTTTTAAAAGAGTGTGCGCTCCATGAGCCATGCTCCTACATCAACGGAAATTCCCAAACCATCCACTACAAAGTGATCCGTGAGTGTACCAAAACACAATGTGAAGCACTGATATTACGGGGATGGAGACGTTTTGGTGAAATGTATTTTCGTCCTGTTTGCAGCGACTGTACCGCCTGTGAAAGCCTCAAAATCGATGTTGAAAACTATGTATACAGCAAATCGGAACGACGTATTTTACGCAAAAATTCTCATCTAACCTCTTTTATACGAACCCCCGGCATGAGCGGTGAGCATCTGGAACTTTTTTATCGTTATCATGCCTATAAACACCGGACGAGGGACTGGGATTCCCCTAAAATTGATCCAAAAAACTATCATTCTTCTTTCGTCAACGGTCATGGAGATTTTGGATATGAGGTACTCTATTTTGAAGGGGACAAACTCATAGCCGTCGATCTTATTGATGTTTTAGACGAGGGAATTAGCTCACTGTATTGCTATTATGATCCCCACTATTCGCAATTATCCTTAGGCAAATACACCCTGCTCGAACAAATTGCTCTGGCAAAACGGCTAGGACTCAAATGGATTTATTTAGGCTATTACGTGCAAGGGTGCCAAAGCCTCTCCTATAAAGCAACCTATTCTCCGGCGCTTGGACTTCAAGGACGTCCTGAAGAGAATGAACGCGCTATTTGGGACCCTCTTTAAAAACCTTCTTCAGATAAATCACCCCAAGCGGCGGGAGAGTAAGAGTGATTGAATACGCTCTCCCCTGCAACGGTTCCGAAAAAGCCTGAAGCACTCCTGTATTGCCGACATTACATCCCTCATAATAGTGCGATTGAGAGTTAAAAATCTCCTCATACTCCCCTTCAAACGGGACACCAATTCGATAAAATTCGCGTATTTCATCTGCAAAGTTGCACAAAATTACAAGAGTCTCTTCTGGGTTATCGCTTTTACGAAGAAAACTGATACAGTTGTGACGATAATCCCCATCATCGATCCACTCAAATCCCTCTCGCTTTTCATCATACCAATACAGTGCCCGCTCTTGTCGATAGAGGAGATTTAAATCGGCGACCATTTTTTGAAGGTTGCGGTGCAGCGGATACTCCAAAAGGTGCCAATCGAGACTTTGCTCAAAATTCCATTCCGAAAACTGCCCGAATTCCCCCCCCATAAACAGCAATTTCTTACCGGGATGCGCCATCATATATCCATACAGTACCCGTAAATTGGCAAACTTATGCTCATTATTTCCGGGCATTTTATTGATGAGAGAGCCTTTGAGATGGACAACCTCATCATGACTCAACGGTAACATAAAGTTCTCATCAAACCCGTACCACATACTAAAGGTAAGCTGATTGTGGTGATGCTGGCGAAAAAGAGGGTCATAGCTCATATACTTCAGTGAATCGTGCATCCACCCCATATTCCATTTAAATCCAAACCCTAATCCACCGATACTGGTAGGCTTCGTCACCATCGGCCATGCCGTTGATTCTTCGGCAATCATCAGTATGTCAGGGAATTCACCGTAAATACTGGCATTAAGCTTTTGTAGAAATGCAACCGCCTCTAAATTTTCATTGCCGCCATGAGCATTGGGAATCCAATGGCCATCCTCTCTCGCATAATCGAGATAGAGCATCGATGCCACCCCATCGACACGGATACCGTCAATATGATATTTTTCACACCAAAACATCGCCGAACTGATGAGAAACGAAACGACTTCATGGCGGCCGTAGTTAAAAATGATACTTCCCCATTCAGGATGATACCCTTGACGCGGATCATCATGCTCATACAGTGCCGTCCCATCAAAGTTGATCAGCCCGTGCATATCAACGGCAAAATGTGAGGGGACCCAATCCATAATCACACCAATACCGTTTTGATGGAGAGTATCGATCAAAAACATTAACTCCTGAGGGGTTCCAAACCGGGCCGTCGCCGAAAAATAACCGACAACCTGATATCCCCACGAACCAAAAAATGGATACTCGGTAAGGGGCATAAATTCGACGTGCGTGTAGTTCATCTGAACAAGATACTCGACCAGTTCACTTGCCAGCTCTCGATAGGTCAGAAATCGGTTCTCCTCTTCTAGCTTACTCCTCCATGAGCCAAGGTGCACCTCATACACACTGATCGGCGCATTGTAAGCATTGACACGATGACGATCTCTCATCCACTCCTCATCGCCCCACTCATACCCCTCAACGCTCCAAACACGCGATGCTGATTTTGGCGGCAGCTCACTGTACGTGGCAAACGGATCGCTTTTATCGTGGACAATGGAGTGAAAGTTCGAGACGATATGGTATTTATAGGTCAGCCCCTCCTCGACTCCCCCGATAAATCCCTCCCAGATACCCGAATCATCCTCTCGCAAACGTAACGGATGGGCAGCCGCATCGTAATCATTAAAATCTCCACGGACACTCACCCTCTTCGCATTCGGTGCCCATAGGGCGAAATAGACCCCTGCTCTCCCCTCATATTCCATTCTATGCGAACCCAGTTTCTCATAGAGTTTGGTATGATTTCCCTGTTTAAAAAGATAAATGTCCAGTTCGCTAATGCGCGAAACGTCATGTGAGATGGCGTAGCTCGTCATCGTCGTTACGATTCCATCCACATCTGAATTTTGGCGGTATACATCTGATAAACTTTCTCACCTTTTTCTTTGGTTGCCGCTTGAACGTAAAGATTGAGATAGTCGTTGTACTGATCAGGAATCATTAGAATCCAATCATTTTTATCCAACCAAATTTTGACGCCATCAAGGGTGGAAGACTCTTTTCCTTTGGCATCTTCAAGGAACATTCGCATCATCTTGCCCTTAAGCGCTTGCGTACACGCCACTTGAAAGGTATGGTAAAAAAAGCTGGGAAGAGAATCAATGAGCTCAGAGAGTTTTACTTTCTGATTGACAATCATCTCTAAAATTTTCAACGTAGCATACATCGAATCGCGGTGGGTCGCAAACTCGGTAAACGCAAAATTTCCCTCACCTGTCGCTACCAAATCATACTTTTTCATCTGCGCTGATTTGAAGTTCGCGTATTGCCCCCTCTCAATTTCGAGATGCTCAAAACAGACAATATCAGCAGCCCATGTCGGCAGAAATACCCGTTTCTTCTCTCCGACGGAGGCGGCTTCCCTATTTAAAAGCGATAAAACGACATTCAAAGCGGTCTGTTTTGTGAGGAGGTCTCCTTTATCACACATAATATCCAACCGCTGACCATGTGGATAAAGGATAAATCCGGCATCAAGACTCAGTGCCTTGATGACACTGCTCATATCGTCATTGGACCGCTTACTCAATGTATTGATATTCGAAAGACGCTGTTCATCCGGATACGCATTGAAGATAATATTGTCCACACCCAAGTCATTAAGTACGTCCGGAAAGACTTCCGATATCATTCCGTGCATTATATCCACGGCAATACGGCAGTCGATACATTTAAACAAATGCGACTGCAGCAATGCTTCCATCCCTTTTTTGTATTCCGTATATTCTTGTTTGTGATTGAGGGTATGAATCTGCCCGATACGCGAATAATCAACCCGTCGAAATGTCTCTTTGAAAAATGCTTTTTCAATCTTTTTGGCGACTTCATGATTGATGCGGAGTGCTTCATGATTGAAAAATGTAATCACTGTACTTGTGGGGTCATCAATTTTCTGATGAAAATAGACACCTGCGCTGTACTCATCATGAAAAGAGAGGCTGCATCGCATGACGGAGGAGGGAATAGCATTATAATCGATGACATCGATGCCCGCTGAGAGCAATCCTCCCAAAAAAGCACGTTTGAGCATTTGCGAATTTTTATCATAATGACGTGAAACCAACACCGTCGATCCCACCGGGAGCTGAGCGCCGAACGCCTCTGCCAGCTTGGTCGCCATTTCACATGAGAGTTCAACATTGGACTGCCCGACAACCATCCCGTTTTCAAAAATAGAGTTTTTGTATTTACTCCCAAAGATAACACTGTGGCTGACGATAGAGGCGTCTTCGATCACCTTGTAAGGCCATATCGTCACATCTTTTTCAACCGTGACGAGTTCACCGATTTCACACCCCTCAGCTAAAATGAGTCCTGATTTGGCGGTCACATTTTTACCGATTTGATTGTGATTGCAGATGACACAACCATCGAGCGTAGCGTTGCGTCCAATCGTTACATCATTCCATATAACAGTATTTCGAATTTTCGATGATCCGCCGACCGTTACATTGTCACCGATAACGACATTACTGAGTTTCGATCCCCGCTTGATCGTCACATTTTTCCCTAGGATCACAATACCGACAATTTCAATACTCTCATCAAATCGATCATCCTCTTCGCAAATCAAAACACCCTCAGGATATTTGATCGCTTCGCCACCCAGATTAAGTTTCATTTTTCCGCTGAGAATATCCTCATAAACATCACGATAACTCTCTGGATTTCCAACATCACGCCAATACCCTTGCGCGTGCCCGGCCATAAGTTCAACCCCTTTGCGCATCAGCAGCGGAAAAAGATCTTTACCAAAATCAAAATTTTCATTTTTCGGAATGTAATCGAGAATCTCAGGCTCGATAATATAGATACCGGTATTAATCGTATCGCTGAACACTTCACCCCAACTCGGTTTTTCGAGAAACTTCTCGATTCTCCCTTCCTCATTGGCGATAACAACACCGAATTCAAGAGGATTGTCGACAGATGTGAGGGTTATGGTGAGTTTAGATTGCTTGGCTTTATGGTAATCAAAAATTTTCTGAAAATCAAAATCGGTCACTAAATCACCGCTGATAATGATGAAATTTTCATTTCCAATATACTCTTGTGCTTTTTTGACCGCACCTGCCGTCCCGTAATCGTCATCCGGAACCACGTATGTGATGTTAATTCCCCATGCGCTTCCATCTTTAAAATAGTCTTTGATAATATCGGGTTTAAAATAGAGAAGGACAATAAACTCTGTAATCCCCAAATCTCTAAGATTTAGAATCGTGTGCTCCATCATTGGACGGTTCATAATAGGCAACATCGGCTTAGGGATAGAGTTGGTGAGGGGTTGAATTCGTGTTCCGAATCCGCCTGCCATAACAACAGCTTTCATTTATCTCCTTTTTGTAGTTGTATGAAAATAGGAATAAAAATCATTGGAATGATTGTTATATTAAGAATCAAATTTAGTAGTGTAAATTGATATTACAGAATAAAAATGAGATTTTTATAATAGATACAATCTATACTTTGAAATCTTCCCCTATGAATAGTTGTTATTATATAATGATATTATTACAATATATAATCAAAATATTCCTATTTTACTGTAACATACATTTGAAAGGAAACAACCCTTACTTCGCTACTTTACACCCATATCCCGCTTTTTTTACCGCATCACACATTGATTCAGATGACGTACCATCGGCTGCTTTAACCTCAGCCTTTCCCTCTTTGAGATACACGGTAGATTCTTTCACCCCTTTAACATCACCTAAAGTACCTTTGATATTTTTGACACATGCAGGACACATCATCCCCTCAATTTTAAGACTCGTCAACTGATCTGCACTTGCGATAGATACCATGGCCATGGCTATAAGTAGAATTTTTTTCATTTTTTTCCTTTTAGTTGTTTTGTGCTATTGTTGCATACTAATGTTAATGAAGTGTTAAGTCGTAACATATTTGTAACCAAAAAATCATTTAGAGTATTGATATTGTCAAAAAGGTTTTAGTGTGGGTTCAATCGATTGGTTTGTTATTATAGGTATCGCCTTTGCAGGGAGTTTTGGCCACTGTATCGGGATGTGCGGAGGGTTTATCGTCGCCTACAGCTCGACAAAAATTGATGCCTCCATGAGTCGCTCAGCCCAACTGCTCCGCCATGGAGCGTATAATATCGGACGCGTTAGCTCATACGTCATACTGGGGATGCTTTTTGGTGGACTAGGGTCACTTTTTACAGTAACAATGGAGATGCATGGAGGTCTGTTTATTTTAGCAGGGATTTTGATGATTATTACAGCACTTAGCATGCTGGGGCTTTCGAAACTTCTTCACGCACTCGAACATTCATTTTCAAATTTTAAGCTTTTTAAGATTCTTTTTTCGCAACTCATTAAAAGTAAAAGTATTGGAAGCTTTGCGGCTCTTGGAATGATGAACGGATTTTTCCCTTGCGGGTTTGTTTTTTTCTTCGCGGCAAAAGCAGCATCTTCAGCCTCTATCGTGGATGGGGGACTCATTATGGCAGCATTTGGTCTGGCAACCGTTCCTACACTTCTAGCATTGGGACAATCGGTTAATTTTATGCGCGAAATCGCCTTTCGTCAGAGTATGAATCGCATCGCGGCATTGGCAATTTTCGTTTATGGAGTCTACAGTATCTATTATGGACTGGCCTATTTTATTGATTTACCTCTCTAGGCAAACGGTTGGCTGTAAATGAAAATTTAATGAAGAAAGAAGAAGGAGACACCCCGAAGGGAATCTAAGGAGAGTTAACTTAGCTGTTACGCTTTTTGATAATCTCTTCGGCAACGTTACGTGGAACTTCAGCATAGTGATCAAATTCCATAGAATAACTTGCACGTCCTTGAGTCGCTGAACGAAGATCCGTTGAGTAACCAAACATTTCAGACAATGGAACAAATGCATCAACAATTTTGTTACCTGAACGATCACCCATGTTGTTAACTTGTCCACGACGACGGTTAAGGTCACCGATAACGTCACCCATGAAGTTTTCAGGTACTTCTACTTCAACTTTCATCATAGGCTCTAGGATCGCAGGGTTTGCTTTACGGCACGCCTCTTTGAATCCCATAGAAGCCGCTAGTTTAAACGCCATCTCAGAGGAGTCAACCTCGTGGTATGAACCGTCGTACAAGGTGACTTCGATGTCCTCGATCGGATAACCCGCAAGAACCCCTTTTTGCATTGCTTCTTTACACCCTTTTTCGACCGCAGGGATGTACTCTTTTGGAATAACCCCACCTTTGATGTCGTTGTTAAAGGTATAACCTGTGCCTGGCTCACCTGGCTTAACGATAAGATAAACGTGACCGAATTGTCCACGTCCACCTGATTGTTTTGCGTATTTGTACTCTTGTTTGACTTCCGCACGGATTGACTCACGGTATGCAACTTGTGGAGCACCTACTTCTGCTTCAACTTTGAACTCACGGAACATTCGGTCAACCAAGATTTCTAGGTGAAGCTCACCCATTCCTGAGATGATCGTTTGACCTGTTTCTTCGTCCGTATGAACACGGAAAGATGGATCTTCCGCAGCCAATTTTGCAAGTGCGATACCCATTTTTTCTTGGTCTGGTTTTGTTTTAGGCTCAACCGCAACCGAGATAACTGGCTCAGGGAAGTGCATACGTTCAAGAACTAAACGCTCTTTCTCGTCACACAATGTATCTCCAGTTGTCGTATCTTTAAGACCAACAACCGCACCGATTTCACCGGCATAAAGAGATTTAATCTCTTCACGTTTGTTCGCGTGCATTTTTACGATACGTCCGATACGCTCTTTTTTACCTTTGATGGTATTGTAAGCGTAGGTACCTGATTCAAGAACACCACGGTAGACACGTACGAACGTAAGTTGTCCAACGAATGGATCGGTCATGATTTTAAATGCAAGACCGGCGAAAGGAGCATCGTCAGTTGATGCAACTTCTACTTCAACCTCTTCATCGTCTTCCATTGTCCCTTTGATAGCCGCAACTTCAAGAGGAGATGGAAGGTAATCGATAACTGCATCCAAAAGAGTCTGAACCCCTTTGTTTTTAAACGCAGTACCACATGTCATAGGAATGATTTCCATCTTAAGACATCCGGCTTTGATCCCGCGCATAATTTCTTCGTTGCTAAGTTCACCCTCTTCGAAGAATTTCTCCATCAAAGTATCGTCGCCCTCAGCAGCCGCTTCCATCATTTGTGCACGGTATTTATTGGAAAGTTCTACCATATCCGCAGGAATCTCTTCTTCATGATAGCTTGAACCCATTGCAGCATCTTCATCCCAAAGGATTGCTTTCATTTTAATAAGGTCAACAATACCTTTGAAACCGTCTTCAGCACCGATTGGAAGTTGAATAGCAATTGGATTGGCTTTAAGACGAAGACGAATTTGTTCTTCAACGTTATAAAAATCAGCACCGGTACGGTCCATTTTATTAACGAAAACCATACGAGGTACACCGTAACGGTTTGCTTGACGCCATACTGTTTCAGATTGTGGCTGAACACCGCCTACTGCACAAAATACTGCAACTGCACCATCGAGAACACGCATAGAACGCTCAACTTCAATGGTAAAGTCAACGTGGCCCGGAGTGTCAATGATGTTGATTTGCGTGTCACGCCATTCACATGTCGTTGCAGCAGAAGTGATCGTGATACCACGCTCTTGCTCTTGCTCCATCCAGTCCATAGTGGCAGCACCTTCGTGAACCTCACCGATTTTGTGTGAAACACCCGTGTAGAACAAAATACGTTCTGTTGTCGTTGTTTTACCCGCGTCAATGTGCGCAGCAATACCGATATTTCTAACGTCTTCTAGTTTGTGGGATCTTGCCATGATAATAGCCTTAAAAAGTAGTTTTAATGGGGAGAATGATAACCCGGTTGGGTTATCAAAAGATTACGGTAACTATTACCAGCGATAGTGAGCAAACGCTTTGTTCGCTTCAGCCATACGGTAAGTATCTTCTTTACGCTTGAATGATGAACCTTTATCGTTGGCAGCATCCATCAATTCATTTGCTAAACGCTCAGCCATAGTGCGCTCGTTACGTTTACGTGATGCATCCGTTAACCAACGGATTGCAAGTGAAAGCTGGCGAACAGGGCGTACTTCTACTGGAACTTGGTAGGTCGCTCCACCCACACGGCGGCTTTTCACTTCGATTACAGGTTTGATATTATCAATCGCCGCGTTAAACACTTCGATACCTGTTTTTTCACCACGTGATGCGATGATGTCAAGAGCACCATACATAATTTTTTCTGCGGTGCTTTTTTTGCCATCCCACATAATTTTGTTGATGAACTTCGTCAAAATTTTACTACCATGAACCGGGTCAGGCATAATTTCGCGGACGGGCGCTTTTCTTCTTCTCATAATGTTTCCTTCAATTTTTAAAATTTACTCAAAAAACGGCTATCAAAAACCGAATCTTGTCTGGCTAGATGATTATTTCTTAACCTTAGCTTTTTTCGTTCCGTATTTAGAACGAGATACTTTACGGTCTTTAACACCCGCTGTATCGAGAGCACCACGTACGATATGGTATTTTACCCCTGGTAAGTCTTTTACACGACCACCACGAACAAGAACAATCGAGTGCTCTTGCAAGTTGTGACCCTCACCACCGATATAACTAATAACTTCAAACCCTGAAGTCAAACGAACTTTAGCAACTTTACGAAGAGCCGAGTTAGGTTTTTTAGGGGTTGTAGTATAAACACGAGTACATACTCCACGACGTTGTGGGCATGACACCAAAGCGGGTGATTTTGATTTTTTCACGACCGCTTGTCGCTCTTTACGAATAAGCTGGTTGATTGTTGGCATACAATCTCCTTGTTTTGAAATGTTCCAGTAGAATTTTAGATCCACCCGTAGGGGACTAATAAACGCGAAATATTACCCGATTATTGATTAAATATAGCTTATTTTAAGGAAGGTTTAAATTGAAGAGGAATAGGTAAGATAACTATCTGCCTCAAAAGAGGCAAAATACTTATTCGTTAAACATAATCGTTTGATCTTTATAGATACCCGTTCCGACAGGAATGGTACGGCCGATGATGACGTTTTCTTTAAGATCGGTCAAATCATCGATTTTCGCCGCAACGGCTGCTTCGGTCAAGACTTTGGTTGTGTCTTGGAACGATGCTGCTGAGATAATAGAGTCAGCACTTACCGATGCACGGGTAATACCAACAAGGTATGGTTCCGCAATAGCCGGTTCTCCGCCGAGACGAAGAATTTTTTCATTTTCTACTTTAAATTGTACTTTTGAAACCACATCACCTTCGATGAATTTTGTGTCACCTGAGCGAAGGATTTTAATCTGACGCAACATCTGAGTAAAGATAACTTCGATGTGTTTATCGGCGATATTAACCCCTTGACGGCGATATACTTGCTGTACTTCGCTGACCAAATAGTTATACAAGGCTTTAACACCCAAAATTCTCAGAATTTCATGTGAACTCATAACACCATCGCTCAAACGCTCACCCGCGTGAACGAACTCACCCGCATGAACCAATGCCGTAAGATTTTTATCGACAAAGTATTCTTTGACCATACCGTTTTCACTGGTAATCAAAATACGTTCTTTTCCACGAAGAGGTTTACCGAAACTCACCACACCGTCGAGTTCTGCGATCAATGCGATCTCTTTAGGTTTACGCGCTTCGAAAAGCTCAGAAACCCGTGGAAGACCTCCGGTAATATCGCGTGACTTTTGAAGTGCTTTTGGTGTACGCGCCAAGATGTCCGCTACTTTAACTTCTGCACGATCTTGCGCAAAAATTGCTGTTTTAGGATCAACAGAGTAACGAATGATTGTTCCGTCATTTGCTGCCAATACGATAGCAGGCTTGTATTCAGGAGCAACGTATTCATTAATCATCAAACGGGTTTTACCGGTCAATTCGTCGAACTGTTCAGATGCCGTAACACCTGGAATAATGTCTTCAAACGTGATAACACCATTCGTTTCAGAAATGATAGGATTTGAGTATGGATCCCATTCTGCAATCACAACGGATTCTTCTTTTTGTGCTTTTGCTAAAAGTGTATCTGCTTTGACCGCTTCATCATCATTGATTTCAATCACTGATCCGCGAGCGATATAGTGGCGAATTGCTTCACGATCTTCACTGTCTGCAACAACGGCAAAAAGACCTTTGACTTCAACACTGTACCCTTTTTTGATCTCGTGGTGACGCTCTAAATAATCCCCTTTTAGAAGGTAATATTTAACCGTCCCTTTCTCTTTGGCAAAAATCTTTTGACTGATCGGCGCACCGTCTTTGACTAAGATTTCAGATGCGTACGGAATACGATTCGGTACGTTCCAGCCGTCTTTGATCGTCTCTACGATTGACTCGTCTTCTTTTACCATTGCGCCGTTTTCGTAAGGAAGATAAAACTTCCCTTCAATTTTACCGCTGACTCCTGCGAGCTCATTCGGTTTTGCTACTTCATTTTTACGAAGAGTATAGCGTTGTGTTTGAGACTCCCCTTTAATACTCACAATGATTTCATCATGAATGGTTTGCATCTCAAATGTTCCGCTGAACGGTGCTTTAATTTTTGGCTCAACCAACAAAATTGCCGCATTACGACGGTTTGCAACAACTTGTTTACCCTCTTTGGATAAATAGGTTTTCATGTTGTAATAACGGATGAATCCCTCTTTTGTGACGATAACTTGACGCTCTTCACGTGTACTTGATGCCGTTCCCCCGACGTGGAAGGTACGAAGTGTCAACTGTGTCCCCGGTTCCCCGATCGACTGTGCTGCAATAATACCAACCGCTTCACCCTTACGGACAATACCGCCAGAACCCAAGTTTAGACCGTAACACAATGCACATACACCGTGTTCTGATTTACACGTTGTCGGAGTACGGATATGGACTGCTTTAATCCCTGCTTCAATCACTTTAGACGCTTTGATCTCATCGATCAATGTTCCCTCAGAGAAAAGGATCTCATTCGTGATCGGATCAATCGCATCTTCAGCCAAAACACGTCCGTAAATACGGTCTTCTAACGGTTCAATCAATTCATTACCAACTGAAATGTCAGTAAGTTCAATCCCTTCATGGGTACCACAATCGTGCTCAACGATTTTCACGTTTTGCGCAACGTCAACGAGTTTACGTGTCAAATAACCCGCATTCGCTGTTTTAAGTGCCGTATCCGCAAGACCTTTACGAGCACCGTGAGTTGAAATAAAGTACTCAAGGACGTTTAGACCCTCTTTAAAGTTGGAGATAATTGGAGTTTCGATGATCGAACCGTCCGGTTTCGCCATCAAACCACGCATACCGGCAAGCTGACGAATCTGAGCTGCAGAACCACGCGCTCCAGAGTCTGCCATCATAAAGATAGAGTTGAATCCATCTTTATCGCTCTCAACCAAATCCATCATTCCAGCAGCAACAGTATTGTTAGTATCTGTCCAAACGTCAATAATTTTGTTATAACGTTCTTGTTCCGTCAATAGACCTGCTTCAAACTGTTTTTGAATCTCTTTAACACGGTTTTTAGACGCAACAATTAAGGCTGCTTTCATTTCAGGGATAATGATATCCGCGATAGAGATAGAAACACCCGATGCAGTTGCGTATTTGAAACCAAGATTTTTAAGATCATCCAAGAACCCGGCAGTAATAGCAATACCGCCGTGTTTATTGACATAGTCAACGATCGCATTGATATTTTTCTTTTTCATCACAACGTTCCAAAGTTCTACCGGAACGAAATCAGGAAGAATTGATTTTAAAATCATTTTTCCTGCTGTTGTGTGAATCATACGTCCATCAACACGTGTACGAACTTTTGCGTGTAAATCAAGCGCTTTATGCTCTAATGCGATCATAACTTCATCAACGTTGCTAAAAAGTTTATTAGAACCCTTAACATCATTTTTGCCCAATGATAGGTAATAAAGACCCAAGACCATATCTTGTGAAGGCGTTGCAATCGCTTTACCCGATGCCGGAAGAAGGATGTTCATAGAACTGAGCATCAATACTTTACACTCGGCAATCGCTTCAGCACCCAGTGGTACGTGAACGGCCATTTGGTCACCGTCAAAGTCCGCATTGAACGCCGCACAGACCAATGGATGCAATTGGATTGCTTTACCATCGATCAGTTTTGGGTGAAATGCTTGGATTGACAATTTATGAAGTGTCGGTGCACGGTTCAACATGATAGGATACCCATCAACGATCTCTGCAAGACACTCCCATACTTCGTTGGTTTTCTCATCAATCATTTTTTTCGCCGCTTTAACGGTGGTTGCGTACCCTTTATCTTCGAGTTTTGCAATCAAATGAGGTTTGAAAAGTTCCAATGCCATAAGCTTTGGCAATCCGCACTGATCCATACGAAGGCTAGGTCCAACAACGATAACCGAACGTCCGGAGAAGTCAACCCGTTTACCGAGAAGATTCTGACGGAAACGTCCTTGCTTACCTTTGATGATCTCAGAGAGCGATTTCAACGGACGTTTGTTTGCCCCTTTAACCGCGTTCGCTCGACGGCCATTGTCAAACAACGCATCAACTGCTTCTTGCAACATACGTTTTTCATTGCGAACAATAATCTCAGGAGCTTCAAGTTCGATAAGACGTTTCAGACGCTGATTACGGTTAATAACACGGCGATAAAGGTCATTGACATCCGATACCGCAAATTTACCGCCGTCCAAACTTACCAACGGACGAAGTTCAGGAGGCAATACAGGAAGTGCTGTGAGCATCATCCATGCAGGGTTGTTTCCTGAATTAAGGAATGACTCGATAACTTTAAGACGTTTGATAATTGTTTTACGTTTTGCTTCTGAATTTGTTTTTTGGACATCCTCTTTAAGGGCTGAAAAGAGATCTACCAAATCGAGTTCATCGAGTAAATCACGAACCGCTTGCCCACCCATTTCAGCAGAAAAACCGCTCTCTCCATAACGTTGTACGAGGGTGCGATATTGCTCTTCATTGAGGACATCGTATTTAAGAACCGGAGACGTTTGTCCACCGTCATAACACGCTTCGCCACCCGTTTTAACGATGTATGCTTCATAATACAATACGCGCTCAAGGTCTTTCATTTTAACACCGAGCAATGTTCCGATACGGCTAGGCAATGAGCTTACATACCAAATATGAGCTACCGGAGTTACGAGATCAATATGCCCCATACGGTTACGGCGCACTTTTGAAGAGGTGACTTCTACGCCACACTTCTCACATACTACCCCTTTGTAACGCATTTTCTTGTACTTGCCGCACAAACATTCATAGTCACGTACAGGACCGAAAATTTTGGCACAAAACAGTCCATCACGCTCAGGTTTGAGAGTACGATAGTTGATGGTTTCAGGTTTTTTTACTTCACCGTGACTCCATGAGAGAATTTTCTCAGGACTCGCAAGGCGAAATTGTATTTGTTTAATATCTGTAGGGCGGTTATCATCCGTTACAGCAATTGGTACTAGTTTACTCATTGTCATCCACCTCGTCAAAAATCTCAATATCAAGAGCCAAAGCTTGAAGCTCTTTGGTCAATACGAACAACGTCTCAGGGATACCTGATGCTGGAACGCTTTCACCTTTAGTTATCGCTTTATACGCTCGAACACGTCCATCCACGTCATCGGATTTGATTGTTAACATCTCTTTGAGAACAGCAGAAGCACCGTATGCTTCAAGAGCCCATACTTCCATCTCTCCGAAACGCTGTCCGCCGAACAATGCTTTACCACCGACGGGTTGTTGAGTGACAAGGGAGTATGGTCCAGTTGAACGAGCATGTACTTTTTCATCAACCAAGTGATGAAGTTTGAGTATATACATATACCCAACGTTAACACGTTCTTTGAGTTTTTCTCCCGTTTTACCGTCGTACAACTCCATTTTTCCATCGTTATCGAGCTTCGCCAATTCAAAGAGTTTACCAAATTCCGCTTCTGTAACACCCTCGAAAATCGGAGTTGCAAACTTCACCCCTTGAGCCCAATCTTGTGCGTAGCCAAGGAAGGTTTTATCGTCCAATGCTCCGATTGTTTCTGCTGCGTTCATAAGACCTGCAACATCCGCGAACGAGATCATTTTAGCTCGGAGTTCACCGATAAACTCTTTTTGTTTGCTCTCGAAAATCTCTTGGATTTGGAAACCAAGCTCTTTTCCGACCATACCTAAGTGCATTTCTAAAATTTGTCCTACGTTCATACGTGATGGAACCCCTAGAGGATTCAAACACACGTCAACTGTTCGGCCGTTTGCCATGTATGGCATATCGAGCTGTGGAACGATGATCGAAACGATACCTTTGTTCCCGTGACGACCCGCCATTTTATCCCCAACTTTGAGCTTACGCTTGGTTGCAATATAGACTTTAACGTATTTAACAACACCGTTTGGAAGAATGTCGTCTTTTTCTAGAATAGAAAGTTTCTCTTCGTGTTCATCACGGAATTTTTTCTTCTCTTTTTGGAAATGGTTTTTTGTTTGGTTGTATTTCTCTTGAATGTCATCCGCGTATGCTTTTACAATGGTATTCATTGCAAAACGGTTTACCTCTTTAAGATCATCACCATTGACATTATCACCCGCATTATACTCACGTCCATTGATACTCACCGCACTTTGAAGAGGGTGTTTTGTCAACATAGAAGAGATACGAAGCATCTCCTCTTTATCGATCATAAGTAGACGATCATAGTGCTCACGCTCTAACTCATCACGATCAAGTTTTTCAAGCTCAAGAGTACGTGGATCTTTATCGTAACCTTTTTTCGTGAAGACTTTGACATCGACAACGACCCCTTCCATACTGGCTGCGCAGTAAAGAGATTTATTGACAACGTGACCCGCTTTTTCACCGAAAATTGCGCGCAAGAGACGCTCTTCAGGAGTTGGTTTCACTTCACCTTTTGGTGAAACTTTACCAACAAGAATCATACCGCCTTTGATGTACGTACCGATTTTTACGATACCGCTTTCGTCAAGGTGTGCCAATTCATCATCACGTACATTTGGGATATCACGAGTGATCTCTTCTACGCCGTGTTTGAGTTCGCGTGCTTCCGCCTCTTTTTCATAAATGTGTACCGAAGTAAACGCATCTTCACGAATCATTCGCTCCGACATAACGATAGCATCCTCGAAGTTGTAACCGTTCCATGGCATAAACGCAACAAGCGCATTAATTCCAAGTGCCAATTCACCCTGATCCATATTCGGACCATCAGCAATAATTTGACCCTTGGTAACCATTTGACCATGTTTTACAATCGGTTTTTGCATAAACGTTGTGTTTTGGTTGGTACGAAGATTTTTTTGCAATGGATAATAATCGATAAAGGTCCCCTCTTCATCTTCACCCATAACATAAATGTGTTTACCATCTACTTTTTCAACCACACCGCTACGATCGGCTTTGACACACTCCCATGAATCACGAGCTACGAGTTTTTCAACTCCCGTTCCAACCATAGGGGCTTCAGGACGGAGCAATGGAACCGCCTGACGTTGCATGTTCGATCCCATAAGGGCACGGTTCGCATCATCATGCTCCAAGAAAGGAATCAAACTCGCGGCAACACCGACAACCATATGAGGTGTCAAGTCGCGCAACTCACAATCACGAGGAGATTTAAGCATGATTTCGCCGTCTTTACGAATCTCAACCAAATCATCAAGGAAAGTACCATTTTCGCCAAGACGTGACGATGCTGCTGCAATGGTTTTGCCCTCTTCTTGTGTTGCCGTCAAATAAACGACTTCATTGGTAACGATACCGTCTTTAACAACGTTATACGGAGCTTCGATAAATCCATGCTCATTTACTTTTGAATAGGTTGCCAACGTATTGATCAAACCGATGTTTTGTCCCTCAGGAGTCTCAATCGGACAAATACGGCCATAGTGCGTCGGGTGAACGTCACGCACTTCAAATCCGGCACGCTCTTTAACAAGACCGCCTTCTCCGAGTGCTGAAAGACGACGCTTATGGGTAACTTCCGACAACGGATTGGTTTGGTCCATAAACTGTGACAATTGTCCGCCACTGAAAAACTCCATGATCGTCGACGTGATCATTTTCGAGTTTACCAAATCGTGCGGCATAAGTTCTGTCGTTGGTCCACTCATCGTAGAGAGTTTGTCTTTGATTGCTTTTTGCATCTTGACAAGACCATTGTGTAACTCATTACCAAGCAATTCCCCGATAGAACGGATACGTCGGTTACCGAGGTGATCACGGTCATCGATACGCCCTTGACCATTCTTAACTTTAATAACGTATTTAACGGTATTAATGATGTCTTCATTGGTCAAAACGGTCACATACTCAGGAACATTGAGTCCAAGCTTGTGATTCATTTTCATACGACCAACGCGTGTCAAATCATAACGTTCCGGATCAAAGAAAAGTTGGTTAACAAATACTTTTGCCGCATCTTTCGTTACCGGCTCACCTGGGCGCATCACTTTATAGATACGGATTGCCGCAAGGTCATTTTCGTCTTCGATATCTTCCGTTTGCTTCAATAATTTCAATGAATCAACATCGGCCATAAATGCATTAATAACCGAACTGTCATGACCTTCAGCCAAATCATTCGCGATTACAAATTCAGTAACACCCGCTTCAATCATTTTTTTGAGCTTGGTTTCATCCAATTGCGTCATTGTATCAAACATAACTTCGCCCGTTGAACCATCAATAATCGGCTCAGCCAAATGACGCTCAATCATAATTTCGATTGGGTATTGAACTGCTTTAACACCCTCAGCAATCATTTTTTCCGCTTTTTTAGCAGAGAGACGTTTACCGGCTGCAACGAGAAGTTTTCCATCAGGATCAACCAAATCGTATGAAAGACGCCCTTCAAAATGCTCAGGTTCAAAATCAAGAAGATATTTGTTGTTTTCTACACGAATCTTTTGAAGCGGGTAGAACATTTTTAAAATATCTTGCTTGCTGTATCCCAATGCACGGAACATAATAGTTACAGGGACCTTACGACGCTTGTTGATACGCATGTAAAGAATATCTTTTGGATCATACTCAAAATAAAGCCATGAACCGCGGTCTGGGATAATCTGTCCCGTAAAAATCATTTTACTTCCCGCAGTTGAAGACTCTTCTTCTTTGAAAATTACCCCTGGGCTACGGTGAAGCTGATTAACAACGACACGCTCAACACCGTTAATAATAAATGAAGTACGCTCTGTCATAAGAGGGATGTCACGAATAAAAATAGTTTGTTCTTTAATATCTTTTACACCCATTTTTTCTTTGGTGTTTTCATCACGTTCCCAAATCATGAGACGTGTTTTCATACGCAAAGAGACAGAATAGGTCAGACCACGTTCCATACATTCACGTACGGTGTACTTCGGACGACCGACTTCAGAACCTAAATATTCAAGTGAAAGACGATTTTGTGTATCGTGGATAGGAAAAACAGATTGAAAAACGCGCTCAATACCACTTTTAGAACGATCTTTTTGATCTAACATCAAAAATGATTCGTATGAACTTTGTTGAAGTTGTAAAAGGTTTGGAACTTCAATTTGTTGTGGGGTTTTCGCGAAATCAACGCGCAAGCGGTTTCCAGAGTGAAGAGTATTTAACATTAGGCTACCTCAATCGAAATTTGTGATCCCAAAGATAGGGATAAAAAGTGTAAAGTCTAAAAGTTGAGCGTCCCCAACCCTATAACGACGGATGGGCACTCTTCCGAAATGAAAAAATCAATTCGGAAAAGCGCCCGCATAAGTGGAGGCAAGTGCCTCCAGGTATCAAATAATTATTTGACTTCGACCACAGCACCAGCTTCTTCAAGCTCTTTTTTAGCTGCTTCAGCATCTTGTTTAGAGATACCTTCTTTGATTGTTGTAGGTGCATTATCAACAGCATCTTTAGCCTCTTTAAGACCAAGACCTGTCATTGCGCGAACTACTTTAATAACGTTGATTTTCTTCTCACCAGCGTCTTTTAAGATAACATCGAACTCAGTTTTTTCTTCTACTTCTACAGCAGCAACTGCGCCGCCAGCAACCGCTACGGGTTGAGCAGATACTCCGAATTTTTCTTCGAATTCTTTTACAAGCTCAGAAAGCTCGAGGACAGAAAGGTTTGAGATAAACTCAAGAACGTCTTGTTTTGTAACAGCCATAATAATTCTCCTATAAGTATTTTTATTTTTTGTACGCTATCGGAACAAGTCCCGATTAGCTATGTTAACACTAGGTTCTCCTCGGCGGAGTGCCCAATTTATGCCGATAATAAAATCAGCGATTTTTCAAAGCAACGGTTACGCTGCTTCTTCTTCACGTTTGCGTTTAAGCGCATCGAGACCGATTGTAAAGTTGCGAACTGGTCCCATCCATACAGATGCGAGCATTCCAAGCAACTCTTCGCGTCCTGGAAGGGTTGCGAATGCACGAACTTTTGTTTCGTCTGCTGCTTCACCATCAATGTAGGCTGTGCGAAAAGTAAATTTATCATTTCCTTTTGCAAACTCTACAACCGTTTTAGCTGCAGCAATAGCGTCTTCACCCCAAACAAAAATGTTTGTGTCAACAATATTAACTCCAGACATTCCGGCATTGTTAAGAGCGATCGTTGCAAGAGTATTTTTCACCACTTGAACTTTTGTCTCTTTTTCGCGTGCAATTTTACGGAGAGATTCGAGGCTACTTACAGTAAGACCACGATAATCACACATAACAACAGCTTTTGCGCCTTTAAACTCTTCAGTTAAAAGATTAACAATTTCAGATTTTTGTGTTTTTGTCATAATTTCTCCTTTCCAGACAGTAACTTCAAGCGGGGCGGGTAAACCGATTAAGACTTTCGTCCCCTACTTTCTTCAGCCCATAAGATTAAGTATCATTTGATTTTAAACGCTAAAGCTTGCTTCTAAAGAAGCAAAGATTTAGTTTCTAATATCAAGAAGCTCTTGAATATCAAATTTGATAGCAGGACTCATAGTGAGTGACAATGCTGCATTTTTAATATAACGACCTTTAGCCGTTGATGGTTTTGCACGGTTGATAGCACCGACAAACGCTTTGATATTTTCAGCGATTTTATCCGTATCGAAACTCACTTTACCGATACCGGCATGGATGTTCCCTTTTTTATCAACACGGAAATTTACTTGTCCGCCCTTGACATTGCTTACCGCTTTTGCGATATCAGCTGTAACTGTTCCTGTTTTAGGATTCGGCATCATCCCTTTTGGTCCAAGGATACGTCCTACTTGACCAACAAGTCCCATACAGTCAGGGGCAGCAACAACGATATCAAAATTGATATTTCCTGCTTTGATTTGCTCAACCAAATCGTCAGTACCAACGATATCAGCACCCGCAGCTTTAGCTTCGTCTGCTTTTGCACCTTTAGCGAAGACCGCTACACGAACCACTTTACCCGTACCGTGAGGAAGCACAACCGCGCCACGGATCATTTGGTCAGCGTGACGTGGGTCAACACCAAGATTAAGAGCAATTTCAACTGTTTCGTCAAATTTTGCTGATTTTAGTTCTTTCATGAACGCTGAAGCATCTGCTACAGAGTAGCTTTTTGCCATATCAATTTTTTCACTTAGTTCTTTGTAGCGTTTTCCAGCCATTGTAATTCTCCAATAATAGAATCTGCCGCAGAATTTAATCTCTTTGCGGTCGAAGAGTTATAGGTCTTCTGCCTCGAATGAGGCAAGCTTTAGTAGCCCAAGCGGCTAGCGTAGCTAAAGGGATGTATTCCTTTAGCGTAAAATTAATCTACGATATCAACACCCATTGAACGACATGAGCCAGCAATAGTTGCAGCTGCCGCGTCAACACAATCGGTGTTCATGTCTTGCATTTTTTGCTTAACAATTTCCATCAATTGATCTTTAGTGATTTTACCCACTTTATTTTTCATCGGATTATCTGTCCCTTTTTTAAGACCAGCTGCTTTCATGATGAGAGCAGATGCAGGGGGTTGTTTTGTGATGAAAGAGAACGTTTTGTCCGCATATACAGTAATAACTACAGGGAGTTTAAAACCTGCTTTATCTTTTGTACGCTCGTTGAACGCCTTACAAAATTCCATGATATTAACACCACGTTGACCGAGTGCAGGTCCAACCGGAGGGGCTGGATTTGCAGCGCCAGCATTAACTTGTAGCTTGATGTAGCCCGTAATTTTCTTTGCCATTTGTGCTTCCTTTTTTTGAGATTAAATTATTTTTTCGACTTGCGTGTACGAAATATCTACCGGAGTACTACGTCCGAAAATTGAAACATTAAGTTTCAACGTGCCATGTTCTAGATCATATTCATCTACTGTACCCGTAAAGTTTGCAAACGGACCATCCACGATACGAACCATTTCACCATTATCAAAAAAGACTTTTGGTTTTGGTGCTGAACGATTCGTCACACGATCCAAAATGACCGCGATGTCATTTTCACTTAATGGAGTTGGCTTATTCGCTTCACCAATAAATCCAGCCACGCGTGGCAACGATTGGATACGGTGCTGTAAATCAATACTCAAATCCATTAATGCGAATACATACCCTGAGTAAAGTGAACGTTCAGAAATCTTTTTCTTCCCATTCTTAACTTCAATAACGTCTTCAGTCGGAACAATCACTTCTGTGATAACCTCTTCAAGACGATTTTCTGCAATAATATTTTCAATAGCGGCTTTTACACTGCGTTCACTACCTGCATAGGTTTGAATTGAGTACCAAAGATGTGCCATATAATTCCCTTAACTCAAAATTGCCGAAACAGTAGAGGACATAATAAAATCAACCAATGCTAAGAATAACACCATAAAAGTCACTACGATCATTACTGCAATAAATGCCTGCTTGACTTGTGGTTTTGTTGGAAAAATAACTTTTGCAAGCTCTAATTTTGCTTGACGAAAAGCGTTACTAACACTGTTTTTCATTAGGTATCCTTAGGACATTTCGAACCAATAAAGCCCGAGAGCACCATTAGTTAAAAATGGGTGGCAGGCCAGGGGGGATTCGAACCCGCAACCATCGGATTTGGAATCCGGCGCTCTACCATTGGAGCTACTGACCTATAAAATCCCCGAGGGGAAAACCTTAAAGTTTTGCTTCTTTATGAATCGTGTGTTCACGACAAAATTTACAAAACTTTTTTACTGAGAATTTCTCAGTGTGAGTTTTTTTATTTTTAGTTGTGTGATAGTTACGACGTGTGCACTTTTCACAAGCTAAATGGATATTTTCGCGCATATTGACCTTTCTAGTCCAACCCTAAGGTTGGGGAAAATTATGCAAGGATTTTAGAAACAACCCCAGCACCTACAGTACGTCCACCCTCACGGATAGCGAAACGAGTACCTTCTTCCATCGCAATCGGATGGATCAATTCAGCGATAATTTTTACGTTATCACCAGGCATAACCATTTCAGTACCTTCTTGCAAGGTGATAGCACCTGTACAGTCAGTTGTACGAACGTAGAATTGTGGGCGGTAGCCGTTGAAGAATGGAGTATGACGTCCACCCTCTTCTTTGCTCAATACATAAATCTCAGCCTCAAATTTTGTGTGAGGATTGATTGATTTAGGCTTACAAAGAACTTGTCCACGTTCAACATCTTCTTTCTTAGTACCACGAAGAAGAACTCCACAGTTATCGCCTGCTTCACCCATCTCCATTTCTTTACGGAACATTTCAACACCTGTTACAGTTGTTGTCTGTGTATCACGGATACCTACGATTTCGATGGTTTCACCGATTTTGATAGTACCACGCTCAATACGACCAGTTACAACCGTACCACGTCCTGAGATTGAGAAAACGTCTTCTACCGGCATCAAGAAATCTTTTTCAGTTTCACGAATTGGCTGAGGGATATAACGATCCACTTCGTCCATCAATTTGATGATTTTATCAGCCCATGGTCCAAGAGCACCAGCTTTTGCTTCTTCAAGTGCACGTAATGCAGAACCTGCAACGATAGGAGTATCATCACCTGGGAACTCGTACATATCGAGAAGTTCACGGATTTCCATCTCTACTAGTTCAAGAAGTTCTTCATCATCAACCATGTCTTCTTTGTTCATGAAAACAACGATATATGGAACACCAACTTGACGAGAAAGAAGGATGTGCTCACGTGTTTGTGGCATTGGGCCGTCTGCTGCAGAAACAACAAGAATAGCACCGTCCATTTGAGCAGCACCCGTAATCATATTTTTAACATAGTCAGCGTGTCCAGGACAGTCAACGTGTGCATAGTGACGATTTTCTGTTTCGTACTCAACGTGTGAAGTAGCGATCGTAATACCGCGCTCGCGCTCTTCAGGAGCGTTGTCGATTTGATCGTAGTCCATAAATTTCGCACCAGTTTTAGTTGCCAAAACAGCGGTAATTGCTGCTGTCAACGTAGTTTTACCATGGTCAACGTGACCGATTGTACCGATGTTGCAGTGTGGTTTAGTACGCGCAAACTTTTCTTTTGCCATTGTGTCCTCCGACTTAATATTGTAAACGAAAATGGAATTATACCAAAAAACAGCTGAAATAGCTTTCAAGCTTTCAAAAAATTACAAATTTATTACTGGAGCTCACGAGCGGATTTGAACCGCCGACCTCTTCCTTACCAAGGAAGTGCTCTACCCCTGAGCCACGTGAGCATAAAAACAATGATAAATTTGCAATTGGAAGCTTAAAAACTATTTTACGTTTTAAGGTAATGATGAAGTAGTAATTATGAAATGTATACTTCAGCTCCCAGTGGAGCGGGAAACGAGACTCGAACTCGCGACATTCAGCTTGGAAGGCTGACGCTCTAGCCAACTGAGCTATTCCCGCATACATGGTGGTGAGAGAAGGATTCGAACCTTCGAAGATAAAAATCAGCAGATTTACAGTCTGCCCTCGTTGGCCACTTGAGTATCTCACCACGGCCTAATCTGGTCTAACACTGATAATTGTAAGGCATTCCGATTTCGTTCAATGGTGCCGGCACGAGGACTTGAACCCCGGGCCTGCTGATTACAAATCAGCTGCTCTAGCCAACTGAGCTATG